>JAAWLQ010000128.1 GCA_022797995.1 Lachnospiraceae bacterium | reverse complement strand
AAGAATAAGGAGGTGTAACAATGTCTATTTGTCCTAAGAATAAATCTTCCAAAAGCAGAAGGGATAAGAGGAGAGCAAACTGGAAAATGAGTGCTCCCACTCTGGTAAAATGCAGCAAATGCGGCGCTCTTATGGTACCGCACAGAGTTTGCAGGGCCTGTGGTTCTTACAATAAGAAGCAGGTTATAAGCGTTGACTGAAGACAGGCTCGTCTGTACATTGCACGGCGGACAGCCGATGGATACCAAGATGCCGGCAGCGAGCCAGGGCGTTCTGATGGACGCCCTTTTCTTGTGTGAAAAAATTCTTGATTTTTGTATAAGATTCCAGTATAGTAAAATATGGAATGTAAAAATGCTCGAAAACGATTGAAAGGAAGTCCGGTCACGGAAGGATAAACGGATGGCTGAAATGGTAAATGTGGCGGTGGACGCCATGGGGGGAGACAATGCTCCCGGGGAAGTAGTCAAAGGTGCGGTGGACGCGGTAAATGCCGACAGGAGAGTAAAAGTATTCCTGGTGGGCCGGGAGCCTGTGATAAAGGAAGAACTGAATAAGTATACTTATCCCGCGGAACAGGTGGAGATCGTGCACGCGGAGGAAGTCATTGAGACAGGGGAACCGCCGGTGATGGCCATCCGCAGGAAGAAGGATTCCTCCATAGTCAAATCCATGTATATGATTAAAAACGGTGAGTGCGATGCCTTTGTCTCGGCGGGAAGCACCGGTGCCGTGCTGGTGGGCGGACAGGTCATCGTAGGCCGGATCAAAGGTGTGGAGAGACCTCCGCTGGCTCCCATCATACCCAACATCAGGGGTGTGAGTCTCCTTCTGGATTGTGGTGCCAATGTGGACGCGAGACCTTCACAGCTTCTGCAGTTCGCGAAAATGGGTTCCATCTACATGGAAAGTGTAATCGGGGTTAAGAATCCGAGAGTAGGTCTGGTAAATATCGGTGTGGAGGAAGAAAAAGGAAACGCACTGACGAAAGAAGCCTATCCGCTTTTGAAGAACTGCCCGGAGATCAATTTTGTCGGCAACGTGGAGGCAAGAGAGATTCCCATGGGTGCCGCGGATGTGCTGGTCTGTGAGGCCTTTGTGGGAAATGTGGTGCTGAAGATGCTGGAGGGAGTCAGCGACGCGCTGATTCAGAAGATCAAGGCCGGTATGATGAGCAGTGTGAGAAGCAAAATCGGAGCACTGCTGGTGAAGCCTGCCCTGAAGCAGACTCTGAAGGGATTCAGCACGGAGGAGTACGGCGGAGCGCCGCTGCTGGGGCTGAATGGTCTGGTGGTTAAGACACATGGAAGCAGCAAGGCCATTGAAATTCGAAATTCTGTTTTGCAATGTATTGCATTTAAGGAACAGAAAATAAATCAGAGAATCAGAGAACAGATGATTCTTGAGGATTAAGGAAAGGAGGTAACCGTATGGAATTTGAGAAATTGAAAGAAATCATTGCGGAGGTATTAAACCTGGATCCTGATGAGATTACCATGGAGTCTACCTTTGTGGATGATCTGGGTGCCGATTCACTGGATGTGTTCCAGATTGTATCGGGAATTGAGGAAGAGTTCAATATTGATATTCCTGCCGAAAAGGCAGAGAAGATCAGCACTGTGGAAGAAGCAGTGGAATTAATCAAAAGTGCGTTACCCTAAATACGCTCAGTCATATGGACTATAAAAGAGCAGTCCGCTATGCGACTGCTCATTTGCGTTAAGGCGCCATATTGTTTCGGATATGGCAGTTCGGGCAGTCTGTCGGACTTATGTCTTTGAACGTCACAAAGCAAAAAAGGAAGAAGAGAAGTATGTTGGATGGTTATACCATAGAGACATTGGAGGAACGGATCGGCTATCAGTTTCATGACGATATGCTGATGAGACAGGCTCTGACCCACAGTTCCTTTACCAATGAGCAGAAAATCCGCAAAGGAAAAAATTATGAGCGGCTGGAATTTCTCGGAGATGCGGTGCTTGAGCTGGTTTCCAGCGAATTCCTCTTTCGGGAATACGAAGAACTCCCGGAAGGAGAACTGACCAAAATGCGGGCCTCCATGGTCTGTGAACCGGCGCTGGCCTTCTGTGCGAGAGATCTGGAGCTGGGAGAATTTATGCTGCTGGGAAAGGGAGAGGAAAATACAGGAGGCCGCAGGCGTGACAGCCTGACTTCCGATGTGATGGAAGCGCTGATTGGTGCAATCTATCTGGACGGAGGCATGGAACCGGCAAAAACATTCATCAATCGTTTTATTTTGTCTGATCTGGAGGATAAACAACTGTTCTATGACAGTAAAAGTAATCTGCAGGAGCTGATACAGGGAAGACTGAAGAAAGAATTCAGCTATGAGCTGCTGTCGGAGAGCGGACCGGAACATGATAAAGTATTTCATGTGCTGGTATGCATGGAAGGAGAAACACTGGGTACCGGAGAGGGGAAGACAAAAAAAGCGGCGGAGCAGCAGGCGGCGTATAATGCGCTGCTGTTTCTGAGGGAGAAGGAATGTATTTAAAAAGTATTGAGGTGCAGGGCTTTAAGTCCTTTGCCAATAAAATCAATTTTCAGTTCCACAACGGGATTACAGGAATCGTGGGTCCCAATGGAAGCGGGAAGAGCAATGTGGCGGACGCGGTCCGCTGGGTTCTTGGAGAGCAGAGGGTGAAGCAGCTGCGGGGAGCCAGCATGCAGGATGTCATTTTCTCGGGTACGGAGAACAGAAAGCCGCTGAGTTATGCATATGTGTCTATCACACTGGACAATGCGGACCATCAGCTGGCCATCGATTTTGACGAGGTGACGGTGGCAAGGCGTATTTACCGTTCCGGAGAAAGTGAATATCTGATTAACGGGAGTCCCTGCAGATTAAAGGATGTAAACGAACTGTTCTATGATACGGGCATCGGAAAGGAAGGCTATTCCATTATCGGACAGGGACAGATAGACAAAATCCTGAGCGGCAAGCCGGAGGAGAGAAGAGAACTGTTCGACGAGGCGGCTGGAATCGTGAAATTCAAGCGCAGAAAGGCGGCGGCACAGAGTAAGCTGGAGAACGAGAAACAGAACCTGGTCCGCGTGAATGATATTCTCTCGGAGCTGGAGAAACAGATCGGCCCTCTGGAGCGCCAGTCCGAGACGGCCAGAATCTACCTTCGCAAACGGGAGGAACTGAAAAATCTGGATGTAAATGCTTTCCTTCTGGAAAACGCCAGACTCAGAGAACAGCTCAGATCCGTGGAAGAAAAATATGGAACGGCAAGTGCCGAGCTTTCCGAGACAAATGAGGCTTACGAAGGGATTAAGGAGGAGTACGGTCGGATTCAGGAAGAGATTGAACGGCTGGAAAATGCCATCGAGGAAGCCAGAAGTACGGTTACGGATGCTGGCCTTACCAGAGGCAGGCTGGAAGGCGAGATGAATGTCCTAAAGGAGCAGATTAACTCCGCCAGAGGCAGCGAGACTCATCTGAACAGCCGTCGCGAGGCTGTGCAGGAGGAGATTTCCGCCAGAGAGGAAGACAGGATTACCCTTCTGAAGGAAAAAGAAGAGACGGATGTGCAGATGCGGGAAATTCATGAAAGAGCAGATGCGGCCAGAGGGAGCCTGGAAGAAATTCAGGAAAAGATTACGGAACTGAATGCCGGCATGGAAGCCGGGAAGAATACTATTATCGGAGAACTGAATCAGCGTGCTACCATCAAGTCCCGGATGGAACGTCTGGACACCATGATGGAGCAGGTGAACATCCGAAGGGCAGAGCTGAATTCCAGGCTGCTGCGGCATAAGTCCGACGAGGCGGCCAGAGAAGAGACCATTAAGAACCTGGAGGCGGAATTTGTGGCGGTTACGGAGGAAATCCGCACGCTGAACGGGCAGGAAAAAAGTGTGGAACAGGAGCTGGGTACCTTTCGGGAGACGCTGACAAAAAAGGATGAGAGACTGAAGGAAGCCCAGAGCGCCTATCACATGGAAAAATCCAGGCTGGAGGCTTTATCCAATCTGGCCGAACGCTATGAAGGATATGGTGGCAGCGTCAAGAAGGTGATGGAGCAGAAGGAAAAGAACCGCGGAATTATTGGAGTTGTGGCGGATATCATTCAGGCGGAGAAGAAATACGAGACCGCTATCGAGACGGCTCTGGGAGGGAATATCCAGAATATTGTCACAGACAATGAAGAATCCGCCAAACAGATGATTGCCTATCTGAAGACCAACAAACTGGGCAGAGCCACCTTCCTGCCGCTTACAAGTATCCGGAATCCCCAGAAATTCAAGAACGACGATGTACTTGCCGAAAAGGGTGTCATCGGAACGGCGGATACGCTGGTGAAGACGGAAGAAAAATACCGGGATGTGGCGGGATCTCTGCTGGGGCGCATTGTGGTGGTGGACAATGTGGACAATGCGGTGAAGCTGGCCCGAAAGTACAATCACAGCCTTCGAATGGTGACACTGGAGGGAGAGCTCCTGGTTCCGGGAGGAGCCATCAGCGGCGGCGCCTATAAAAACAACAGCAATCTGCTGGGCAGAAGACGGGAGATTGACGAGCTGAGCGGAAAGGTGAAAAAGCTGCAGAGCTCCATCGATGGGATCAATAAGGAGATCGAGCAGACGAAGGCACGGCGGACCAGACTGCGGGTGGATCTGGAAGCCATAAAAAATGAGATACAGCGCAAGTCCATAGAACAGAATACCACCAGGCTGAATATCGCCCAGGCCAGAGAGCGTATGGAGGAGGAAGTGGAAAGCGCCGCTTCTCTCAGGCTGGAAGAGAAAGAGATCGAGGAAAAGATTCAGGAAATCAAAAAGGACAGAGAGACGATACAGGAGGAGCTTTCCTCCAGCGAGGAACAGGAGAAACGTATTCAGGATCAGATTTCTGCCCTGGGGCAGGAACTGGAGGAACGGAGAAAAGAGGAGTCGGAAGCGGCTGCTCTCGTGTCCGAATGGGATTTGAAAGTAGAAAAAATGCGGCAGACTCTGGGATTCAAGCAGAGTAATGTGGAACGTATTCTGGGAGAAATTGAAAGATTCCAGGGAGAACTTGCGGAGATCCTTCAGGCTTTGGAAGAGAACAGGCAGGAGATGGATCGCAGACAGACAAACATACTGGAGATTGAGAAGACCATCGACGCTTCCTTTGCGGCGCAGAGCGAGTCAGAGAATCGTCTGAAAGAAGATGTGGCCAGGCGGGAGGAACTGAACGAAAGACAGAAGAGCTTTTTCGCCAGAAGGGAGGAGCTGGCTGAGAAGAGGTCTGTGCTGGATAAGGAAACCTATCGTCTGAACGCCCAGAAGGAGAGAATGGAGGAGTCGCTGGAATCCCAGATTAACTATATGTGGGATGAATATGAGATAACGCTGAGCGATGCCGCGGCGCTTCGAAATGAAGCAATGACAGACCTGGCTGCAATGAAGAAGGAAATTGCCTCTCTGAGGGACCAGATTAAAAAACTGGGAGACGTGAACGTGAACGCCATTGAGGATTATAAAAACCTCATGGAACGATTTACCTTTATGACCACCCAGAGAGATGATCTGGTGGAAGCGGAGAAGACACTGGAAGGAATCATAGAAGAGCTGGACAGTGCCATGAGGAAGCAGTTCGCGGAAAAATTTGCGGAAATCGGCAGAGAATTTGACAAGGTGTTCAAAGAGCTGTTCGGAGGCGGGAAAGGAACTCTGGAGCTGATCGAAGAGGAGGATATTCTGGAGGCGGGCATCCGTATCATCGCCCAGCCGCCCGGGAAGAAGCTGCAGAACATGATGCAGCTGTCGGGAGGCGAGAAAGCGCTGACAGCCATAGCGCTGCTTTTTGCCATTCAGAATCTGAAGCCATCTCCCTTCTGCCTGCTGGATGAGATTGAAGCGGCCCTGGATGATTCCAATGTGGGAAGATTCGCCAAATATCTGCACAAACTGACAAAGAACACACAGTTTATTGTGATTACACACAGAAGAGGAACTATGGAACAGGTGGACCGGCTGTATGGAATTACCATGCAGGAAAAGGGCGTTTCCACGCTGGTGAGCGTGAGCCTTATCGACAAAGATCTGGAGTAAGCAAGCACGGCTAAAAGCGTCTGAGGGAAGGTGTCTGACAACCTGAATTGCATAGGCCGGAATGCCCTGAAGTGAAGGCATTCCGCTGGACTATGTGGAAGCGGATGGCTGCAAAAGCAGAATAAATGGGCGGAAGGAATGACAGGAATGGGAGAAGAAAAGAAAGGATTTTTTACCAGGTTAAAAGAAGGACTGACGAAGACAAGGAACAACATTGTCAGGGGAATCGATTCCCTGTTCAGCGGTTTTTCAGCCATTGACGACGAATTTTATGAGGAACTGGAAGAAATACTGATTATGGGCGATATCGGTGTCAACGCCACAATGGAGATTGTGAGCCGGCTGAAAGCCCAGATAAAGGAGAAGCATATCAGGGAGCCTCAGGAATGTAAACAGCTGCTGATAGAGGGCATCAAGGAACAGATGCGAGTGGGAGAAAACGCCTATGATTTCGAGAAAAAGCAATCTGTGATCATGGTGATCGGCGTCAACGGCGTCGGGAAGACCACTTCCGTGGGAAAACTGGCCGGAAAGCTTAAGGATGACGGCCGAAAGGTGCTGATTGCCGCCGCAGATACCTTCCGCGCGGCCGCGGGGGACCAGCTGGCGGAATGGGCGAGAAGGGCCGACGTACCTGTGGTGGGAGGCAGCGAGGGAGCGGACCCGGCCAGTGTGGTATTCGATGCGGTCAGCGCGGCCAAAGCCCGGGGCGTGGATGTGCTTTTGATTGATACGGCGGGAAGACTGCACAACAAAAAGAATCTCATGGAAGAGCTCCGGAAAATGAACCGCATCGTGGAGAGAGAATTCCCGGACGCACACAGGGAGAACCTGATCGTGCTGGACGGAACCACAGGACAGAATGCTCTGGTGCAGGCCAGAGAATTCGGCGAGGTGGCGGATCTGACTGGAATTATTCTCACCAAAATGGACGGGACGGCCAAGGGAGGCATTGCCGTGGCCATTCAGTCCGAACTGCGGGTTCCGGTAAAATATATCGGCGTGGGCGAGACCATTGACGACCTGCAGAAATTCGATTCGGATGAATTTGTGAACGCCCTGTTTGACCTGCGGCAGGATTGATAAGGCAGGAGATGCTCGCGCAGCGACTAAAGCGAAGTCACAAAGGCGCACGAGAGAAACTTTCATACGTGCTCTTACGGATGAAAGTTCCTCTCAGGGGATGTGCGTCGAAGGGACTTCGCACTTCAGAGATGTCGCGCAGCGACTATAATAAGGAGATAAGAAATGACAGAAGAATATGGGAAAGAGGCAGAAGGCCTTTCTCTGGAGAAATTCGAGGAGGCATCGGAAATCGTAAAGAGAGTCACACTGGAGACAAAGCTGGTGTTCAGCGAGTATCTGAGCGCGAAGACCGGGAACAAGGTGTATCTGAAACCTGAAAATATGCAGCTGACAGGCGCCTATAAGCTGAGGGGCGCATATTATAAAATCAGTACCCTCAGCGAAGAAGAGCGGAGCAGAGGCCTGATTACCGCTTCCGCGGGAAACCATGCCCAGGGCGTGGCCTATGCGGCGAAGGCTTACGGTGCGAAGGCCGTGATCGTGATGCCCACTACCACACCGTTAATCAAGGTAAACCGCACCAAAAGTTACGGCGCCCAGGTGGTGTTGTACGGGGATGTATATGATGAGGCCTGCACGAAAGCTTATGAGCTGGCGGAGGAGAACGGTTACACTTTTATTCATCCCTTTGATGATCTGACAGTGGCCACCGGACAGGGAACCGTTGCCATGGAAATTGTCAAGGAGCTGCCCCTGGTGGACTATATTCTGGTGCCCATCGGAGGAGGCGGTCTTGCCGCAGGCGTTTCCGCACTGGCAAAAATGCTGAATCCGAAGATTAAAGTGATTGGAGTGGAGCCTGCCGGGGCAAACTGTATGCAGAAGTCCCTTGCGGAAGGGAAAGTGGTGACCCTGCCAAAGGTAAACACCATAGCGGACGGCACGGCGGTGAAGACGCCGGGAAGCAAGCTGTTTCCCTATCTCCAGGAGAATCTGGACGATATTATCACCGTGGAGGACAGGGAGCTGGTGGTCGCCTTCTTGGACATGGTGGAGAATCATAAGATAGTGGTGGAGAATTCCGGTCTGCTGACTGTCGCGGCATTGAAGCATCTGGATGTGAAAGGGAAAAAGGTGGTATCTATCCTGAGCGGAGGCAATATGGATGTGACCATCATGTCTTCGGTGGTGCAGCAGGGACTGATCATGCGGGACAGAATCTTTACCATATCCATCCTTTTGCCGGATAAACCGGGGGAACTGCACAAAGTGTCCGGTATTATCGCGGGAGTGTCCGGCAACGTGGTCAAGCTGGAGCATAATCAGTTTGTCACCATCAACAGGAATGCCGCCGTGGAGCTGCGCATTACCATGGAGGCCTTTGGAACAGAACATAAGAATCAGATTATGGAAGCCCTGGAAAAAGAGGGCTACAGTCCGAAGCAGGTGGCTACAAACATCTGATTTTGACATGAGGATTTCCACAGACGAGCGGGTTACATGATTCGGATTTTCAGCAAGATGCAGTAAAACATAACGGTTACCGGATGGGAAAGGGGAAGCGGATATTCTGGTATGAGCAGGCAGGTCAGTGAGCAGAAAAGGAAAGCAGGTTTTGTGGAGAAGAAAACGGGAAAACGTATTATTGCAGATTATCTGATGATGACACTGGCATCGGGCATTTATGCGGTTGCCGTCAGTCTGTTCCTGGATCCGAATTCTCTGGCGCCGGGCGGTGTCACCGGTATCGCCATTATTCTGAACCGGATTACAGGCCTGGAGACCGGTACCTGGATGTTCGCAGTCAATATTCCGATCCTGTTGATCGGCACCTGGAAATTTGGGTGGAAATTTATACTGTCAACATTGTATTGCACGGCTCTGAGCTCCTATTTTACCAATTTGCTGGCGCCCTTTGGAGCCGTCACCGCCGATCCGCTTCTGGCGGCGCTGGTAGGCGGCGCGCTGATGGCTACCGGACTGGGATTGATCTTCAAGGCCGGCGCCACCTCCGGGGGAACGGATATCATTGTAAAGCTGCTTCGGCTGAAATTTCCTCATTTGAAGACAGGCGCTCTGTTTCTGCTGACAGATGCGATTATCGTGACGGCGTCCGCCTTTGTGTTCCAGGATATCGACACGGCATTGTATGCGGGTCTGGTGGTTCTGGTGAACTCTCTGCTGCTGGATGTGGTGCTGTACGGGCGTGACGGCGCGAAAATGCTCTTTATTATCAGTGACAGACACGAGCGCATTGCGGGACGCATTCTGGAGGAGCTGGACATCGGCGCCACCTATATCTCCGGAAACGGCGCTTACAGCGGGAAGGACAAGAAAGTCATTCTGTGTGTTGTGAAGAAATATTTATTTCCGAAGGCGGAGGAGGTTGTCCGCCAGGAGGACCCGGACGCCTTTATGATTATCACCAGCGCCACGGAGATTTACGGCGAGGGTTATAAGAATATTTTCAGCCAGAAGCTGTAGACGAAAGCCTG
>JAAWLQ010000127.1 GCA_022797995.1 Lachnospiraceae bacterium | reverse complement strand
AAATGAGTTGAAAACTCATTTTGTGTGCATCAGCGTTACAGTTTAGCCGAAGGCTGAACTGTAACAACTTTTTATATCAGTTCAGACACGCGCTTTACACCTGCCGGGCTTTTTGCTATAATAGAGCCAGTGACGGGCACCGGAGAATAAACGATCAGGTGCTTCATATTTAACTGAGCCGGCTGACGGCAGAATGCGTGAGAGTTTGAAAAATATATTAAAAGGAATCTTTTTTTCCATAATGTTCATCATTATGGCCGGGTGTCTGGGAATTCTGATCTGTGCGCTGAATCCCTCTCTGACGGCAATACTTGCCGAGAAGGTGGAGAATATGAGCCCGGCGCAGTCCGGAGGAAACAGCGATGGAGGGGGAACGGGCAGACCCGGAGACGGCGCTCCGTCTGCTGTGGTGCAGCCTGGCGTCAATGCAGACTGGCTGGATGCGGGAGATCAGCTTAACTATGAGCCTCCGGGGGTACAGCCGGTGGAGCCTCCGGCTTCTGTAAGCGGCAAAACCGGCTATGAGCCGGTGAAAGAGGAAGTGGAACAGATTGCCCAGGAGGAAGCCGACGATCTGGCGGGTACCGTTGAGACCGGCGACACTGGCAGCGGGCTTACTTTTGACAGAACGCTTTACCCTTATTATGCCATGCTGGAAGAAGACATGCAGCGGCTGTACAGTCAGATTTATGCCAATGCGCTGGACCTGAACACCACATTCGCACCTGTGGTTCCAGCCGGTGTGGAACAGTTGAAAAGTGTCTTCGAAGCGGTATACAATGACCATCCGGAACTGTTTTGGCTGGAGACAGGGTATTCCTGCAAATATCTGCGAACCGGCGGTTGTGTGGAAATCACTCTGAAATATAATGAAACCGTGAGTGATCTGGCGGGAGCCATACAGAGCTTTGAAAGAGAGGCGGAGAGCATTCTGGCAGGAGCCAGAGGGCTGAATTCCGACAGTGAAAAGGAAAAATATGTTCATGATGCGCTGATGCAGCGGGTGGAGTATGATGTGAACGCTCCCATGAACCAGAGCGCCTACAGTGCGCTGGTGGGCGGCAGGAGCGTCTGTGCCGGCTATGCCAGAGCTTTTCAGCATTTGATGCAGCAGCTGGGAATTCCGTGTTACTATTGTACCGGCTATGCGGGGGAAGACCATGCCTGGAATATAGTCAGGCTGGCGGACCGGTATTACAATGTGGATGTCACATGGGATGACACAGATAATCCCACGTATGACTATTATAATAAATCGGACGGAGAGTTTCGAAATACACATATGCGGACAGGCCTGTCCGTTTATCTGCCTGCCTGTGTGGCGGAGGGGGAACGGGCAGAGGAAAGCGGCAATGGAGTATCCGGAGAAGGCGACGGAGGGAGCGGTGATGGAAATTCCGACAGCGGCGGAGCGGCAGACAGTAGAGATACTGATAATTCGACGGACGTTTCGGGAATGGACTTGTCGGAACTGATCAATCCAAATCCCATAAAGCCTATGGAATGGCAGAGCAAGAACCGGACAGAGACCGGCAGCGAAGGAAAGACTTCGGAAGAGAAGAAGCAGGAGAATCTGGAAAAGGCGGGCGTCACGGAAGATCAGGTGCGGGATACACTGAAGGAATATTATGAGGATTGCCGCAAACTCCTGAAGGAAGCGGGAAAAGGAGATAAACAGTTCTCCAACGTAATTCCCCAGTCCCTGTGGAGCTCGGTGGAGAGGGCGTACACCACCGGGGATTACTGGAAGGGATATGTGGAAGGGGGACTGAAGGACCTGGGGGCGGAATATTTTGCCATACAGGTGCAGGTCCAGGAATTAGGCGGAGGATATTACCGCCTGTATCACAATGTATATACTTATTGAAGGGCCGGGGAGCAGATGAAAATGTCTGCTCCTTTTTTTGAATAACAAAAACGCAATGACAGTTCGGAGATTCCGGGCTGTTATTGCGTTTTATGGGGATAAAATTCCTTCAAAACGTAAATTCCGTTATATAAGCAGATCTGGATCGGAATTTTCATAGAAAGTTAAATTCTACGAAAATTTCCACCGCAAAGACACTATGCCAATTATATAGATTGCGCGGATTTTTGTCAATCCTTTTTGACGATTTTGAAATGATGGTAAATAAAGTCAAAATGAAAAAGGTATTGTAACATAATATTGGCAATAAGAGGTCCTTTCTGTTCTCTATATCGGCTGTTCATTCTGATACCTTAACCGAAAAGAGAATTTCAGAAAGTGAAAAAATTCTATTTGCCGTCAGAATTTCAGTCAAAGCAGGAGGTACAAAAGATGTCAAGAACAGGTGAAAACATTTACCGGAGAAAGGATGGACGATGGGAAGGACGCTTTATCAGAGAGCGCATCGGAGGAAAGGCAAAATATGCTTCCGTCTATGGCGGGACCTATCGGGAGGCAAAAAAGAAACTGGATGAGGCGAAAGAAAGACAGGCGAGGATGAACCGGACCACAAAGGCAGGAAAAGTGGCGGATATCGGGAACAGCTGGCTTTTAGAAGCGGCAACTTTCCTGAAGAAATCTTCTGTCAACAAATACGAGGATATTCTTCGCAATTATATTCTGCCGGAGTTCGGCGAAAATGACCTGTCAGAAATCACGAACCAACAGCTGATCAGCTTTGCGAACGGTCTGCTTATCAGCGGAGGTGCAAAAGGGCAGGGGTTGACGGCGACGACGGTGGCAGAGATTCTGTCCGCCATGAACGGTATCCGGATTTATGCGATGAAAAGAAATTATGCGGTGGCATTTTCGCCGGAATGTGTCAATTTGAAGAGAGAACAGGGAGATATCCGTGTGTTCAGCCTGGAAGAGGAGGAAAAGCTTCTTGACTATCTGCAAAGAAATATGGACCTTCCGGCACTGGGGATTCTGTTGTGCCTGTTTACAGGAATCCGTGTGGGAGAATTGTGTGCGATGCAATGGGATGATATTAACCTTCCGGAGAAGAAAATGTCTGTCAGTAAAACCATGCAGCGTCTCCGAATGAATACTGTTTCAGGCAGCAAAACGGAGGTAAAAATTCTGGAACCGAAGAGTGCCTGTTCCGTGCGGACAATCCCTCTGCCTGATACCATCATAGCACTGCTGCAGGAATTCCATACACCGGGAACTTACCTTCTGACGGGAAAAAGCGGCTGTTTTGTGGAGCCCCGGACAATGCAGAACCGCTTTAAGAAAATTATTGTCTCCTGCGGTATTCAGGATGCGAATTTTCACGCCACACGTCATACTTTTGCCACCCGCTGCATCGAGCTTGGATTCGATGTGAAGAGCCTGAGTGAAATTCTGGGACATGCCAGTGTGGCAATCACCATGAACCGATATGTACATCCGTCCATGGCACATAAAAGGGAGAATATGAATCGCTTTTCCAATCTATTCGCCGTCAGATAAATGGTCAGGGAACCGGAAACGCCAGGAAAGCAGAGGGATTGCGCGGACATTTCGTAGAATTTAACTTTCTACGAAAATATTCAGGTCAGCGATAAATGCGGAGAGGACGGACACACAAACCTGTCATCGCTTCCATGATGCCACACAGGTCATTTCACGACAGTATGTGGGCCTGGTGACAATGGGAGAAGAGTATTCCCCAGGCTGCAGTAATAATGGAAGAAGAGCATTCCGTGGAAAATTTAAGCGGCCAGGGGCACAAATAAAGGAAGCATAAGAATAAGGGAAGAAGGAAATGCCGTCGGAAACCATATTCAAGACAGTCTATCAGTACAACAGGATACCGATTCTGCCGGAGGATATGAGAAAACTGCAGGAAATAGCGGAGGACTGCCGTAAGGTCCGAAACTATGTGTATGAGCGATACGGAGGGCCGGGAGGCCTGAAAAAGATTTATCCGGGATACACGGTCCAGAATGAGATGACAGCCAGCGGCCTGCGGGAAAGACTGGGACTTCCGTCGGTGTATTTCTACCTTTCCATTTTCGATGCGCTGGGGGACATCAAGAGCCAGTGGAGCCGGACGAAGAGCCGGATCGAGAAAAACATCCAGGCGAACGGGGCATTCACCCCGGAAGACAGGCATTACCTGCGGTTTGCCATGAAGCAGAGCCGGTGCTTTGAGGCCATTGTGGCAGGAGAAAAAGTGGAGCTGACGGGAGACTGGGAGGAGACCTACCGGTCACTGTGCGGGGAAGTGGATGTCCATAAGCTGAACCAATACCTGCGCAGGCAGGTGCGCAAACATCTGGTCAGGCCCCACACCGATACGGCCGACGGCTTTACGGCTTCGCCGAAGGGATACCGGTACGGGGACCACGGCATATACCTGTCCATGAAGGAGAGCCGGAAGCGGCTGTTCATCCTGCTGACGGACAACAACCGCTACACCAGACAGATCTACATCCGCCTTTTTCCGGAGGAAGGAAATGTGACCATAAATGTGCCGGTGGAGGTAAGGCAGAGACACCCGGCAGGCTATACCGGAGAGATGGGACTGGCGGTGGGCATGCGCTGCATGTTCGCCACGGACAGGGGAACCTTCTATGGAGAGCGCTATCTGGAATACCAGTCGGCGCTGACAAACTATATCCAGGAGAGACTGCCCCGCCACCGCAAGAATGCGAAGAACAATCCGGGCATGAAAAAATACAATGAGGGAAAGGCCAGGCTGGAGGCGGCGCTGCACGCCTATGTAAACGCGGAGATCAACCGGATGCTGGAGACGGAGAAGCCGGCGGTGATCTATTATCCGAAGCTGCCCGGCACCACGAAGGCGGGGGCCAACAGGAAAGTAAACGCCACCATCAATATGTGGCAGAAGGGCTTTGTAAAAAGCAGGCTGACGCAGAAGTGCAGGGAACGGTCCATTAAACTGATTGAGGTATTTGGGAAAGGCATCAGTGTCCTGTGCAGCCGATGTGGCGGGGAAGGTGCGAAGGATGGCGGTATGTTTTGCTGTAAGTCCTGCGGACTGGAGCTGCCGGAGAGACAGAACACGGCGGCGAATGTGCTGAAGCGCGGGAAAGTGGATGATTCGGATAGGGCAGGAAAGGCGAATGCGACGAACGTGCCGCGGAGAAGCTGAACTGGAGGCGGAGGGAGACGGGGAGAAGCCCGTCCGGGAGAACGGCTGACGTATGGCCTGGAATCTTTTGAAAAGTGGCCGGAACAGGAAGGCAGCCGGAAAGCCTAAAAAGGAAAGGTCAAAAAGGAAAAATCCGAAATGAAAGCCTGAAAAAAGAGGTTCATAATGAAAGCTCCCACGGATGAATGCGCCGAAAGGCCGCATTTGACCGGAACCGGAGACGGGACAGGACTGTGGGAAATTTCTTTTGATAGAAAATAAGAACGGCATTGGAAGCCGCTTCCTGCGGGAGGCGGGTATTGGGTATGCCAGGACCCATGGGAACTCAGGAGGCGGGAATCCGCGTTCTGAGAAGTACCGGGAGCGAAGCGGGCGGAGGAATTTGATTTCCTGTCCGCATCACCCGAAAGGGTGACAAAATGTGCCTTATTAAAAAATGTAGGCAAAGAAGTCCGACAGGGAATATGGGAAAAGAGGCATGATTGTGCCCCGCCTTTTATGCCAGGGGAGGGAAAGAAGAACGCAGAAGAAAAAGGAGAAATTCAGACAAAGAAGTCAGACAGGAAATGAAGGAAACGGAGCAGTATAGCAACATGAGAAAGGCACAGAAAAAGCAGGCGGAGGATTTCGTGGAACTGCTGGGACAGGCCCACAGCGAAATCCGAAAAGAAATGGAAAAGAAAAATATTTCGACTGTACTGAGCCTGCTGGCGGACTGCCAGGAAGGGGCCATCTCTCTGGGGGAGCTCATTGAGAAGACGGAAGGGGAGGAGGCGCCGACGATTTCTTTGCTGGAGAGGTACTGTGAAGAGCTGTACCGGATTCATGAGAATCTGGCGCAGGGAGATCCTGTGGGTGTACAGAGTGCAGACAAAGTATATAAAAGTCTCAGACAGTGGGAGCTTAAGCTGAAAAGCAGCATAAAACATGAAATCAGGACCCATCTGGAAGTAGTGTTTCTGCCTTATAAAGCGTCCATGTGGGACTCGTTGGAGAGCGTGTGGAGAGCCGCGGACCAGGACCCGGACTGCGACGCCTATGTGATTCCTATTCCTTATTACGACAGGAAACCGGATGGAAGCTTCGGGGAGATGCACAATGAATTTTCCCAGTATCCATCTGACATACCGCTGACATGGTATGAAGACTATGACTTTGAGAAACGCAGGCCGGATATGATATTTATTCATAATCCCTATGATGAATGTAACTATGTGACCAGCGTGCATCCCTTTTTCTATTCGAAGAACCTGAAAAAGTATACGGATAAACTGGTATATATTCCATATTTCATTTTAGGAGAGACCGATCCGGAGAATCCGGAGGCACTGGAGGGAATCGAGAAATTCTGCCAGGTCCCGGGTGTCATATATGCGGACCAGGTGATTGTGCAATCGGAGGAGATGCGACAGGCTTACATAAAAGTCATGACCCGGTTCATGGCCGGGCAGAAGGGATATGAGAGGTCCTACTGGGAGAAGAAAATACTGGGGCTGGGTTCGCCGAAGGTGGATAAAGTCTTAAGTACAAAGAAGGAAGAGCTGGAGATTCCGGAGGAGTGGATGAAGGTGATCCGGAAGCCGGACGGGAGCTGGAAGAAGATTATTCTCTATAATACCACTGTGACGGCGCTGCTGGAGCACAGTGAGCAGTATTTGGTGAAGATGAGGGATGTACTCCGGATTTTTTATGAGAATCGGGAGGAGGTAGCTCTGCTCTGGCGGCCGCATCCGTTGATGGTACCTACACTTAAGTCCATGAGGCCGGGGCTTCTGGAGACGTATCGGGAGATTGTTACGGAGTATTGGAAGACAGGCTGGGGGATTTATGATGATACGGCGGATATGGACCGGGCTATGGTGATGAGCGATGGGTATTATGGGGATTGGAGCAGTGTGGTGTGGCTGTATCGGGAGACGGGAAAGCCGGTGATGGTGCAGGATGTAACAATCGTATAGAATACTTTTTGAATGGAAATTTGATTAAAGATTTTCTTTGAGACAATAAAATTTGGATAAGCTGAAAGCTTGCTATTTGTACCTTGACAAGTTCATACTTATATCAGGAGTAATGAAATGATTGACATTAACTTTTTCATGACGATGAAGGAACAGTTTGTACAAGACAGTTGCCAGGTTGATTGAAAAGTTTTATAAAGTCTGTGAGGATCATTATATTTCCGGAAGAGGATATGGAAGAAAGGCAAAAAGTATGATATAATGGCCTTATTCAAAAAAGCGTATAAGCGATGCTATATCAGCTTATGAATGAAAGAGGAATGAAATACATATATTGATGGATAGGAAAAGCGTGTAAAATTAGCATCCGCAGAAAAAAGGAGGCCATATCATGGGAATACCGGAATTAACAGTAAAGTTGCAGACATTGTCGCCGGAAGACTATAACATGGTTGTAATGTTGGTTGATCGCCTGGCCGGTCGGCCATCTGATATTTTAAAGACGGCGAGGAAAAAGTATCTGAAAAAAAATCCTATGTCTATGGATGAAATAGATGAAGAAATCGAGAAGTACAGGAGTGAAAAGTGGGGATGAGACTGGTCATAGATACCAATTGTGAAAATATATTTTATCGGTAGTTTCTTCTGATTCAGAAGAGTCGATTAAAGGTAATAGGGATCCTGATATAAGTATGAATTTGAGGTTCAGGTAATAAGACTTCAAAGGAGACTTATGTCAGGATTTTTTGTGTCGTTTATTTGTAAGATATTGCAGGGAAATCAGTAATAGGACAGGGTGTAGGATGGATCCCAAAAGGTAAATGAGGGGAGGAAAGACTGCACTTTGGAGGCACAAAATCAGAAAATATATATAACCAGATCTTCGATGCCTCTCTATGAAGAATACTTAGGAGGTATGTGACCGAAGTCTCTGGAGGCGTATCAGGAGATTGTTGCGGAGTACGGAGGAGTGAGTTGGGGGATTTATGATGATACAGCAATTATGGACCGGACAGTGGTTTTAAGTGATGGGTATTATAATGACCAAAGAAGAGTGGTGCAGTTGTGACTGAGAGCAGGCAGGTCAGTTATGATATAGAATATGGAGATGTTGTAAAGACTGGTTAGGGTAGAGATTATGAGAAAGGATGTCTATGTACTGTCAGGTGCAGAGCGGCGAAACGGTTATGTGAGTGGCTGTTTTTATGAATTAGCGCGCACAGTGATAGAGGATGGAGGTATAGCCGTTGGGGCAGCATACAGTGAGGATTTCAGCGTCAGACATGTGGAGATCAACAGTGCGGAGCAGTTAAAAAGGATAACAGGGGTAAAATATCCAGAGAGCCATATTGGCAAAGAAATCAGGGAAAGGATAAAAAGTTACCTGGAGAGCGGAAGGAAGGTTATCTTTGCGGGAACCCCTTGTCAAGTAGAGAGCATATATCAGGATTTGCACGAGAAATACGATAATTTACTGACAATCTCAGTGGGGTGTTCAGGTGTAATAGATCCGAAGGTTTGGAAAGATTATGTGACAGAAACACAGTCCTATGGAAGCGTGATCTCAGAAATTTATTGTCCGTATAGAGGGATGTTCGGAATAAGCCAAAGGAAAATACTGATAAGATTCAGCCATGGAACAGCGTATTTTCGAGACAGGAAGGAGGATATTCTTTTAAGGCTCAGGGATGCAGGCCTGATTTTCAAAAAGGAATGCTATCAGTGTCCCTGGACACAGGGGTATGATAAGGCAGATATTTCTTTGGAGATTTACAGGGAAAGTGTTGAAAAGGAAACAGTGAGGGAGGAAGGGCTTACAAAGGCTTCCGTTTATACGGCTAAAGGAAAGAAATTGCTTTTATCCAGTAAATCTCGTCTGTGCATTTATAATTGTAGCGTAAACAATGGAAAAATACAGACACAGAAACCAGTGATGCCCAGTAATTATAATTATTTTTGGAATTATTATAATAATTATGATTATTTATTTGCCGCTAATCTTATGGCATCGGAATCAGATTCTTCTCTTCAGAACAAAGTCATGCTGGATTTTCTTAAAAAATGTATGATATTAGATGCCAGAGGAATTTCTTTGAAAAAGGTACTGGAAAACTGGGGTCTGGAAAGTGTGGTTTTATATGGTGATGGAGATGTAGATAAAATCATTGAGGACAAACTTCGCAGAGAGCAAATTATAGTGAGATCGTTTGAACATATAACAGAATCAAACCAGCCGGTGCTGGTGTCGCCCACATGCTTTATTCCGGATGTAATTGCCAGAATGAAAGAGGCTGGGACGGATAAAAAGCGTCTTTTGCCTTTGCAACTGCTCATAAGTCAGGAATATGATTATCATATTTTAAATGGTGCAAATCATACAGTCTGGAACAGGGATTCCAATGGAATCGGAGACATCTATTTAATTACCGGCGCGCAGTTTGGAAATAAAGGTGCACAGTCCATGCTTTTTGTAGCTGTCAGCGAACTGAGGCGGAAATATCCGGACTGTGATATATATTATCTGCCCATTGACACAATGGAAAATTATCCGGATTCTATTGTGCGCAGATATAGATTCCATAT
>JAAWLQ010000126.1 GCA_022797995.1 Lachnospiraceae bacterium | reverse complement strand
GTAGCTATATCAGACTGATTTTTCTCTCGCAGCTGTAAAATTACAAACACAAGAATAGCAACCGCCATCATGAGTAAAAGGATGATACCAACAATAATAAAAGTTCCATTCTCCATAGTCGTCTCCATTTATTAACTGCTCTATGCTTTCTTTTACAGTATATATCTCGTTATTTTCTCTTGAAACCACCCGCAATTCGTTCCTGTGCCTTCTTTGGATTTTCCCGTAACTCAATCAACATCATAAATGCACCGTCACCATTAAGATATTCTGACAATTCCGAAAGCTTTTTTGCTGTATAATTTTCAACAGTTACAGCACCATCAGTCTTATATATTTTGTCACTTATCCAACCCTCAAATTCAGAGGCTATGTCTTTGTGCTGTTCAAATTTCTTTAGTTTCTGTTCAAGTATCAACTTTGGTATTTTGTTTTTTTCATAAAAATTTTTAATAACCTCGCTCATACTCCATAACCTCCGCAAACAATTTTGCAAATTTCCTCGCATCTACCTCCATATATTGATCCATATAATCTGTAAAGAACAGCCATCCGCCTCCCGGTAAATGTACTGGTGAAATATAATTATCAAGATTTACTCTATAAAGAACATCTTCCCAAGTCTCAAGTCTCTCTGCGCGGAGTATTTGAAACGCATGACGCAACTCATGTGTAAGAGTGTTTACAACCTCACTGGAATCATTAAAATAATTTTTATTAAGATTCACTACATTATTTACAGGATCATACCTTCCATATACTCCGCTTGTATCTTCAAAGACAGAAATAGTCGGGATCTTATCCAAGCCCAATTTTTCTCCAACCTCCTGTGTAAGCTCCGTAAGAACAGACAATTGTTGTTCCTCATTCATGACATCCCAGTCCTCAGACTTAAATTTATCGAGAATCGACATAAGTTTATCATCAACATCAAAATTAATATTGATATCATCCTCACATCGGTTAAACACTTCAGATAAGATCCCATCATATAGAGTAGCATCTACTTCTTCCTGAACTTTTGCGAACTCTGAATTCCAGAAATCATCCGCCTCCTGAGCTGTCATTTCCTTATCGGGCTTTATATTCTTGTACTTTTCAATGATATCTGTTTTTACAGATACCTCCGTAATATCAGACACCTTTATCATATACTGGTTCCTCTCTATTTCAGATATTTCTTCTTCCAGTTTTTCTTGAACTGATAGGTTCCTTCTGACAAATCAGTATAATCCAAATCCACATGCATATTTCCCGCCTTTGAAACGATCATAGTCATATTCGTCCAAGGCTCGCTTTTCTCCTTGTTACGCTCCTCTGAAATTATTTTATCAATTTTTTTGAAGGACATTGCCAGATCATTTTCTGTTACATTCGGCAAATCATAGCATTTCACATACTCATCCCTTAATCCAATATAAAATGAAAACGAATAGGATGCATTTCCATATTCGAGATACACAATAAATTTTTCCCAGTCAGGATGCAGATACTTACTAAGTTCATCATAAATTTCCTGATAAATTTTGTTATTAATCATACTTTAGCCTCACTTCCATTTTTGAATACTACCACGTCTTTGTCACCATCAATGCTGTAAGAAACTCTGAATTCTGACGGTCTTTTTGAGTCGCCCTCATAAACTGGTTCTACCTTTAGTTTCACCTCTGCCCCATCTTTCACCGCATCCGCTAACGTATTTTCCAATTTTTTAAAATCTACCCGGTTCAGCTTTTCATCCATGGGAACAAGATTCTCCAGTCTACCACTCCCTCCAAACCTGTAAGCTATCATGTGTCCTCTATCATCTTCTGCCCTATATTCCTGTCCCCCAATCTTCCAGACATCTTCCATACCACGGACATATTCTGGCTCCCGTATTCTAAGCTGGCCTTCGGCTGATATAGGACGTCCTTTCTCATCAGTTTCGTATTTGTATTGATTTACTTCAAATTTTGTATTCGGAAGAAGATTATCCCCCTCTCGATACTTGATCCCATTATCATCAAAATATTCTTTAAGTACAGCTCTTTCTCCGGTTTCATTTTGAGCAATATCAGCCTCCTTCTGAAATTCAGAACTCCAAAAATTGTCTGCTCCATTTAGAGACATATCCCTTTCTGGTTTAATGTTTTTATAATTTTCCATAGATGAATTTTTAATTTCTTTCGCTTCATTACTTTCGATTTTACTAGTCAAAACACTCCACCTCCTCTCTTATAAACCTCTGTAAAACTCTGATAAATATTACGATATGTAACGTCCCTGATTGCCTTTTCCTGAAGAATCAGTGCCATCGTTAAATCAATCTGCTTCTTGGAGTAATTCTTCACAGAAGGTTCCAGCTTCTCAACAACAGCATCAACCCACTCATGAATATCTCCATATTGTGTAGATGCCTGAATAGCCTCCTCTGCTTTCAGGAAATCATAGACAAGACATCTCAATGTACTCAGTCCCTTTTCCCTCTCGGTCTCAATATAATTCAAGAAATCAATCTTTACCAGTGAATTAAGTCCTGATCTTATAATCAAGCTTTTCAACTCGCGAAGATCTTCTTTATCGCCCTTCTGAAACAATTCATTGTTCATTATGCATTTAAGAAGGGACTCTGAAACATCATCATTTTTCTTGATAACTGTACTATTAACCTCAGGATCAAACTTATAAGCACAAAAGTCTGCTTTGTATTTATCCACCTTGCATAGAACCGGCTGAACCCATTCATTCTGATATACTGCCGCTACTCCGCAAGGCAGTTTCGCCAATTCTTTAATCTGCTCATCATTCAGATTTGCAGATTTTCCTACCAATTCCCGGTCTGTTTGATCAGGCAGGCGCATAATAATTTTCGTATTTGTATTTCTGATAACAGACATGTCCATAAGTCCCGGTGCCTGATCGGCAATAATGAACCCCTCCCCATAAGTACGCATCTCTGCTATGGCATTGGAAAGCATTTCCACACTTTTTCCGAGGAGATTTGCTCCTTCCGTAGGCTGTTCTATGGATGTCCGCCGCAAAATATTATGCGCTTCCTCCAGGACTGTCACATGTTTCAGATCGGAATTCATTTCTGTTGCATTGGTCATTCTATATTCCTGCAGTTTCAATACAAGCATTCCCATTATAAGAGCTCTGGTTTCCGATGAGCCTACTCTGCTTAAATCCACAATCACATTTTGATCAAAGAGCTCGGTATCTGCAATATCATCAGAGCTAAAAATCAATCCGTTGATCCCGTTGGTAAGTGATTGCAGCCTTGTAAGCAGTGAACCCTTATATGCACCTTTATTATCGGTATCATATTCACTGGAATCAATGATAACCTTTATATTTCTCGCCACGTCTGCAAAACCCGGATAGAGTTCACATCCATACTTATTTACCGAACGCACAAGATCCCACCCACAGTCCGTATAAGATTTTTCCACCGCATTCTTTAACACAGCAGGCATCGCCGCATACATAGGCCAACAGACATTGAAGATTTCGATCAGGCGGTCAAGATGTTCCAGTATATGTATTCCTTGCGGAAAGCGAAAAGGATTGATTCGCAATAAAGGTGTAAACGCCGGGTTTGTTCCATACACAAATACATCTTTCTCACTGCCGAACACATTTTTATACTCGCCTTTGGCAGGTTCCACAATAAGAAAGTGAACTCCTTTTTTTCTTACCTTTTTTAAGATCTGATAAATCGTATTACTTTTTCCGGAACCTGTACTTCCTGTAATAAACGTATGTGAGGCCAACGACTTCTTTACCAATCCTACCGGATTATTTTCCCTATGATTCATATGAAAAATATGGCCAAGTTCAATCGTTTCACCATCCTCCACACTGTCAAATGTGACCATATTTCTTCCAAATTCCGCACACTCCAGGATAGGCAGCCCTGCCACGGACTTCTGCGGAAAGTTCAGGGAATATGCCAGTTCCTTTCCCGACAGGCTGGTGGTAGCTGTGGTAATAGTAGGATAGGTAATAATGGAGGGATAGGATATAAATTCTTCCGGTGCCGCATTTTCTAATTCTTTGAGATGATCAAGGTCAGTCTGAACTATTGCCGGATTTAAGCCAAATACAGGATGTCTGAGTTCTCTCAGATAGCCGCTGATCTCTTTTGCAGCCTCCGCATCCTCTTTATCTACACTGTTCCCCCACCACAAATTAATTGCGGACTTGGACATATAGGATTCTTCTCCCAGAGTAAGTGCAAGATAGGTATGCGCCACATTGTTTGCCACATTCTGGTCCTCACTCAGTACATATGCCGCGAAATCCCACATACCCAGAGCAGTGCTCTGTTCTAATCGTTTCATCTGGTTTTCCAGTAATTCCAGTGCATGTTTGATATTGAAATTCGTAAAAGTGTGTGTGATACCTTCATTCTTTCCCACCGAGGCAGTGACTGTGGATGAACGGGCAAAGTTCGCACCGAAGTTTCCACCAAAATTCACACTTTTTGCTATTCCGGAAGTATTTGCCATTGCTTTGGTTACGGCTCTGCCTAAGGTATTGGCAACTGCAATTCCTGTAGTCTCCGAGACGCTTTTGGAAATGGTGTTTGTAAACCCTTTTGTTAAAGTATCAGAGGCTGTTTTTCCAATGGTTTCCGCAATGCTCCTACCCGTACCGTAACTCTGGCTTGTACCATGCGTCACAGTATCAGATGTCCCTTTAGTAGTAGACAGCGACGCACTTACAGTTGCACTAATAGAACTTTGCACTCCAAAATTAACACCTGTCTGCGCCGTTACGCTGGCATTTACCCCGCCAGTTATACTTTTATTTTCTCCTATGGCCTCAGATTCATTCGTTCCCCGCGTTTCATTGACTGACTGCGTTTTAGCATTGCTTTCATTTACACCCTCTGTATGTGCATCACTGCTTGACTCCGCATTTGAAGTGCTATCTGTTCTTGTCCCGCTTTTATTCTCTGTCTCTGTCCTCGATGTATTTTCTGCTGTACTGTCCGTTTCCGTTATAGAAGAATTTTGTCCATTCTGTATTCCAGCACTTACCCCGGCATTAATTCCAACCGTTGCCCCCGCACCAACTGCACTGCTTTCCATAAACTGAAAGCTTGTCTGCCAGGACTCATATGGGGCCAGACCCGAATAGAATTCACCTAATTTCAGTTTTCTGTCTTCCACATCCTGAATCGGTGTAGCCAGTAAAATGATAGTATACTCTTTTTCTTTCTTATTGGGCACCACACCATCTAAAAGCTTTTCAATTGTCTGGCTTATAAACTTTTCCGATTTTTCCGTCGGTATATTTGAGGCACTGGCCACGGAATATGCCCTTTCATTTTTGAGACATGGTATCACCCCCATACCTTCCTCTTTCCATTCCGCACCAGGAAAATTGCCTCTGACAGCTTCCATCAGGCGTTCTTTATATGCGTTCACATCCGTATTGTTACCAGCATTTTTCGTATTTACAACTGCCAGATATACATTCGTATTTCTCTGGGTTCTATTGAACACAAGAGCAATATTACATTCCTCATTAGACAATACGGCATACACATTCGCCAGCTTTTCAATATTATTTTCTTTTTTATCGGTAACCCACTTTGTTATGTTGAAATATCTGATATTATGCTCTGCCTGAAATAGCTTATCATATTCCGCATCTTTCTTTATGGGAAGATATAACTCTTTAAGCTGCGGCAGATAGGCATTGAATATTTCCACACTGCTGGCAGCCATCATTCGTTCCGTACAGACCCTCGCTGCTTTATCATTTGGATTAGGCTTTTCCAACAGATATTCCTCTCTGCGAAGCTGTACTTCTTCTACCTGAACCGGACTTAAGGAAGACAGCTTTGCAACCTTATCCCCTGCTGTCTGTCCGATCTTTTTTATCACATTTTTAACACCCATCTGTTCTTACCTTCTTTACGCTTTATTCCAGTACCTTCCACGCCATCAGCTCCCTAATTGCCTCCAATGACGATCCTATTGTCTTCTGATTCTTTTCCAGCTCAATAATCTTGTCTGACTCTTCTTTTATCATTTCTGCCATATCCCTCAGCTGTGGATTATATTCCGTAATATTAGTTTCTATCACGGAAGCCAGGCTCTGTTCCCAGTTCTGAAAGCTTGCAAAACAGCTGGAATTCATCTCTGTCGCCATTGCATAGATATTTTTCCGCATTTTATCATTATAGGTCCCCGCAAGTCTTCTTATATTCAACTTTTCCGAATCGGTCAGCTGGAATCCCAATACGTTTCCTCTCAGGAATCTTTTTTTGATAAATATCTCATCTGCATCATCATCAAATTCCAAAGGGCGATAATTAATGATAATATTAGATAGTTCATTTCTCTGTCCCGCTGACAACGCATCCGAGCCTGTAATAATTTCTATCAGTCCGTTTCTGAGCTGCTGTGCATCCGCATACCACTGCTTTTTTAACACATCACTCAAAATCTCTCTGGCCGCAAGAATATTTTTCTTGTATTCCTCGTTCACAATCTGTATCAGACTGTCCGATGTAGCCTTATCGATTTCACGTTCTGCCGAATCCATCACTCTTTTATTTTTCTTCAAATCCTGTAAGTCTTTGTTGAGATCAGATACTGTGGACTTAATAAAATTCAATACATTATCTCCGGTCCTGTTTTGCCAGTTTGCTTTCAAGTGATCTACAATCTGTTTTTCCGATTTATCAACCTCTTTTTCCTGTTTCTGAATATCACTTTCACTGGAATTCTGCTTTCTAATCTCAGTATTCCTGGCTTCCAGCTCTTCCACTGCATAGACATATTTTAAATTTCCATCCACATATGATTTCAGAAATGCCCTGGAGCCTCTGTCAAATTCAGTTTCCTTTGTCTGTGTTTCTTTCATAATTTTTTCAATCAATAGTTGCTTTTTTGATTCCAGTTCCTTTTTCCTCGCCTCCCTCGTCCGCTTTAAAGATTCTGTCCTGTTAGTGATTCTTTTATTGGTTTCTTCGATCACATCATTCAGGAACATATACACCATCTGGCACTTATTATAGGCAGAATGCTTACCGGCAAAATTTTCCATTTCTCTCTCAATACAATATAGCCCACTGTTTGCATAAATCAAATTCTCACACTTTGCGCAATATTCCATAGCACCGCTTTTCATCTGCTCTGGCATGATATTATATTGATACAATACCGTGTAATCACAATCATTGGGATCCGAATACATCTCCTGCTGAGAACGGTATTTTCTTCTGTAATATTTATCCTTTAGCTCTCCACTGTTTTTCGCCCCCAGTCCCATGATAGAAGAAACGAAATAAATCCCACTGGCATACATTTTCTCAACGGCATTATACTCCAGAATTTCTCTGGCCTGTTCCATAGTAAAGGCCTCTTCCGGCAATTGTGAATTATCTGCCTTATTCAGGACAATCATGGTAAAGCGCTTGTCTAATGCCTTAATCTCCAATATCTTGTCACACAAGTTTGCATTGTCTTCACTATCCATAGTATCGTACTGGGTAATCCATACTGGAATCCCATTGGAAAATCCATCCAAAGCCTCCGCCAGAACTTTCGAATGCTCGCTGTTAGAGGCAGAATTAGAACCCGGCGTATCAAAAATAACAAATTTATTATAGGATTGTCCCAGAATTCCATTACGTGAAAAGGGAATCTCCAACTCTATTACATTGCCAATAACAATATTATTCTTATCTCTCTTTTCAAATCCATTGATCAGTTCCAGAGCACAACTGACCATAGATGTCAGCTCATTCTTCTTTTGCTCTGTGATCGTTTTATCTATTTCCTGTATGATGTCACTTTCCTGATTCCCGGTCTGTACTCTATAGGTAGTCCCTTCAAATAGAAGTGTTATATCTTCCTCTTTATATTTGAATTTAATCTTTGCCCTATCCTCCTGGGAAGAACGCTCGATCTGATATATTTTGGCAGTAACCGGGTCTCCGCCGCTCGGAAGTATCTCACTCCCCACCAACGCATTGATAAAGGTTGATTTCCCGGCACTGTAGTTTCCGAATACACAAATAGGAATAATATCGTCCAATGCATCTGATACTTTGTTTAAATCCCCTTTTACTTTTTCATCATCCCGTACTATATTTTCTATGATGGGATGCACCACTTCAAAGTTTTCTTTGATATCCGCTAAAATATCTCTGGCATTTTCAAGGGTGCGCACATCTCTGGTTATCGTAATTTTCTCCTGCATACCCTCTTCCTGACATACTGCCTCTACTTCGGCATATTCATCCCGCGTTCCTTCAAAAACAACCTCTACCTTTTCTGTACCTGTGTAATACTCTTCCACAATAATGTCGATGATTTCCTTAATTTTAAAGGGCAGGAATGTCTTCCCTGATTCATCTTCCCGTAACCTGCTGTTGACATTATTGTTCTTGATGTCTTCCCATTCATTCCTCTCCTCATTAAAGCTAAAGTATAAAATTTCCCTCTCATACGGATTACTGACAATCTTTATCTTTGCCATTTTTTCTCTCCTTGTATTTTTATTTTATTTCTATATTACATCATTGCATCTAATGTACTTCCTGTCACTTCCCCCGCCCCTCAATCTCCTCCCGATACCCCGCCTCAATCACCTTCACAATCCCCAACTCCTCATTCTCCCGGTTCAGCGCATCAATCGCCCCCAGCACCTCTCTGCACTTCTCAAATTCCCCGGCCAGATAGTAAGCATCCAGCAGGCAGGCATACAGCTCCACCTTCTCCCTGACATAGGGAATGACCCCCTGACAGGTCTCTTTATCGCACATCTCTATCCCTGCTTTCAGCATTTCCGCTGCCTTCTCATATTCCCGAAGTGTCAGAAGCATGCTTATCCAGGGAAGAATCAGATTCTCGATTCTGGTAAGATCAGTATCTGCCGTAACATTGATAATCTCCTCCGCTTTTGCCATGGAGCGCATCATCTCCTCGCAGTCCTCCGCTATCAACGTATAATACCAGGCTTCTACCAGATAATATTTCAGCCAGATTTCCGCATATTTCTGCGCATATTGCTCCGCGATTCCCTGTACCCGGCCAAAAAGTTTGCCAATTTCCGTAGTCCTCCGGGAGCAGGTGCATACCATCACATAAAGCTTTGCCAGAAGCGCCTTCATATACAGAAACCTGCCCTCATCCGTTCTGTCCTTTTTCAGGCACCGGATGGCTTTGTCAGCGGCATGGTACATTTTCTTTATGGAATGGTCTGTGGCTCCGGTTACATAATCGCCCCCTATTACAGCGTAATAATATACCACATAAAGCATATGGCACTGGCCATTGCCACTGGAATCACCGGATTGGCGGACGAACTTTTCCGCATTCTGCAGCTGCCTGTACGCTTCCTGGAAATTTTTCTGCTTTCCATATATGGTGATGACCCTTTCATACAGATCCAGTACCGGTTTTTCAAGTGTCAAATACCTGCTATTCGCATCTGTATATTTCGCATCTGTATTTTTCACATTCGTCTCTGTTTCCTCCGGCTCCGGTCCACCTGCCCTGAAGCCCCTGTTTCTTCTCCTCGAAACAAATTTTCCGCTCTTCAAAATGGATTTTTCGCTCTTCAAATCCCAATTTTCATTCAGATCAAAATGGAATGTACAGCTTTACAATATCTCAGGAAAAGATGCATAATTGT
>JAAWLQ010000125.1 GCA_022797995.1 Lachnospiraceae bacterium | reverse complement strand
TTTATATCTTCATAGATTTTTTCATATTTTTTCACATCACACATAACAACACCTCCATTAAGAAATCTATATAAGCTTAAAATATATTATAACCTAAATATCCTGAAATGTTAATAGACCAAAAAACTCCGCAGTGAAACCTGCGGAGTATATATTTTTAAAATCCTGTATTCCATTTGTCATCTCTAAGAGATGTATTTTTCGTTTTGGTAGTTTCAAGCCCTTATTTTCAGACATTTTCAAGGCATTTGTAAGTTACGTGTCAGTTACCCATAAAATTTTATAGTGCCGTATACCGTCTTATTTAGTAACTCCTCATACTAATTTAACGTTACGGATATTTTTTTTCCAAGTGATTCCGCTATTTTGGCAAGGAAATCCAAACTTGGATTGTAATTTCCGCTTTCCAATCTGGAAATATTACTTTTCTGTGTACCTACTCTTTTAGCTAGTTCTGCCTGTGTTATATTTTGTTCTTTCCTTGCGCTTATAATCTGTTCAATCGCTTCATATCTGGGCCTTAGTTTTTCATATTCTATTCTAAATTCTTTATTCTTAAGCATATCGGCCTTCATTTCTTCAAAAGATATCCCCGCTTTGCTCATAATACAGTCCTCCTTTTATAATCTTCCATATACTTTCTTGCTATCTTTATCTCATTTTCAGGTATTTTCATAGACTTTTTAATAAAACCATGCAACAATACAAATTTATTGTTATAATATGTAAAATAAAATATTCTTGCTATATCGCTTGAAAACTTTATCCTCAATTCATACAAGCCTTTATTATCTTTTCCTTTTACAGGTTTTACATACGGCTCTCTCAATTCAGCACCTAACTGCTTTAATAACTCAATATCGCTAAAAGCTTTGGCTCTCAGTTTCGGGTTAAGAGAATATAAAAAATCCTGCACTGGAATTTTGCCATTTTCTTTCATATAGAAATCTAATTCAATAATTTTAATCACTTCCTTTTTTGTTACCATGTTATCATATACGATAACATCTGTCAAACACATTATAAAATTTCTACCATACTAAAAACCCACAAACAACATCTGCCTGTGGGTTTCCTGTCTCTTTTCTGTTCGTAAATAACTGCCTGTCTCCAGGGAGATATAGCTTTATCTCTTGGAGAACTGCGGTGCACGTCTCGCAGCCTTCAGACCATACTTCTTTCTCTCCTTCATACGAGGGTCTCTGGTGAGGAATCCTTCCTTCTTCAGGATAGGTCTGTATTCCGAATCTGCCTGAAGCAGAGCTCTTGCGATTCCATGTCTGATCGCGCCTGCCTGACCTGTAAAGCCGCCGCCGCGCACGTTTACCAGCACATCGAATTTATCCGTGGTTCCGGTAGCCGCAAAGGGCTGACGAACGATAACCTTCAGTGTCTCCAGACCAAAATACTCGTCCATGCTTCTCTTATTGATTACAACATCGCCTTTTCCGGGTGTCAGATACACTCTTGCGATGGATTTCTTTCTTCTGCCTGTGCCATAATATCTTTCAGACTTAGCCATGATTTTCTTTTATCCTCCTATCCCTTAGAATGTCAGCACTTCAGGCTTCTGAGCCTCATGCTTATGCTCAGGCCCTGCGTATACATACAGCTTCTTGTACATCTGCCTTCCTAAAGGTCCCTTGGGAAGCATTCCCTTAACCGCAAGCTCAACTACATGCTCGGGCTTCTTCTTCATCATTTCCTTCAGGGTGACTTCCTTCAGTCCGCCCACATAACCGGAATGATGATAATACACCTTCTGATCAAGCTTTTTGCCTGTCACGTTGATTTTCTCCGCGTTAGTTACAATTACATAATCTCCCATGTCCAGATGAGGAGTGAAGATAGGCTTATTCTTTCCCCTTAAAATCTTCGCAACCTCCGAGGCAAGGCGACCCAAAGTCATACCCGTAGCGTCTACTACATACCATTTTCTATCGATTGTAGCTGGACTAGCCATAAATGTTTTCATTATGTTCCCTCCGTATTGCATTTTGCTCGAGTCAGTTTCAGCAGACTCACCTGGTTCCGTCTCCGTCATGTTCCACAGATGTCCGGCTGCTTCCCATGCTTCTCCGAAACATTTTCTATTTCAAATGCTCCGCCGGGGCTTTGGCAGGGCATTTCGAAACTTTGTCACACTTGTATATTCTACTATAGGGCTTCCTGTATGTCAATGATTTTTCCGGAAAATTTCGGGAAAAATCGGCGAAAAATCATAGTCTTTTCCCTTTCTCCACAGGAACTCATTCCAGCCACTCATACTTGATCAGCATCAGACCGTGAGCCGGTGCGGTGGGTCCGGCCACACTGCGTTTCCGCGCCGCCAGAATCTCCGGCATGGACTCCGGCTCCCGCTTTCCCTGCCCCACCTCGATCAACGTACCCGCAATGATTCTCACCATATTGTACAGGAATCCGTTTCCGCACACACGGATCACCAGATCCGCACCCTGTTCCTCCACCCATAGGCTGTAAATCGTCCGAACCGTGCTGTCCACCTGGGCTCCCGCCTGACAGAAGCTCTTAAAATCATGCTCTCCCTCCAGGTGGGCGGCCGCCTCCCGCATTCTGCTCACATCCAGAGCATGGTAGGTAAAATAGGAATACAGCCTCTTCACCGGCATGGGAAATTCGGCCCGGTATATTCTGTATTCATAAGTTTTACGACTTGCACAATGTCTGGGATGCCAGTCCGACGGCACCTCCTCCGATTTCTGGACCCTGATGTCTTTCGGCAGCTTCTGGTTCAGCGCATAGGAAATCTTCCGCGCCGGCATACGGCTCCGGGTGTCGAACACCGCCACATTTCCCATAGCATGTACGCCGGCATCCGTGCGGCTTCCGCCGATCACCTGAATCGTTTCCTCCAGAAGTTCGCTCAAATGTCTGTTCAGCACTTCTTCGATGGTAATTCCATTATTCTGTTGCTGCCATCCATGATAATTTGTTCCGTCATACGCAACCGTCATACGGATACGTTTCTTCATGGAGAGCGCAGCTTCCTTATCCACATTCGTATTGATATCCATATCGTCTCCGTATAAACCCGCCCTCTTTCCGCCTTTTCCACCGTTCAGGCACAGAGCAGGCAATCATATTTTCAGATACCGGCCCAGAGCATTCCCGCCAGCCTGCTCAGTGCTATGCCCGCCGCCAGGTAGGCAAAAATACACAGATATGCCACTCTGTCCCTTTTTTCATATATGAGCGGCTTCATCTTCGTTCTTCCCTCTCCGCCCCGGTAGCATCTGGCCTCCATAGCCATGGCCAGATCATTGGCCCTGCGGAATGCGGAGATGAACAGCGGCACCAGAAGCGGCACCAGTGCCTTTGCCCTCTGAATCAGATTTCCGCTGTCGAAATCCGCCCCTCTGGCAATCTGCGCCTTCATAATCTTGTCTGTCTCTTCCATCAGAATGGGAATAAACCGAAGCGCAATAGACATAATCATGGCCACCTCATGCACGGGCACTCGAAACACCTTCAGCGGCTTCATCATTTTCTCCATTCCGTCCGTCAGATTGTTCGGCGTGGTAGTCAGTGTCATGACGGAAGATCCGATAATCAGCAGTGTCAGACGCACCGCCATACTCACCGCCATCCGGAGGCCTTCCACAGTGATGGTCAGCTTCCAGAAGCTCACCAGCTCCCTGCCCGGTGTCAGAAACAGATTGAATACCACCGTAATCAGCAGCAGGAAGAAAATCGCCTTCATTCCCTTTATCATAAACTTAAAAGGCACATGGGAAAGTCCGATTACAATCGCCAGAAATCCGGCGGCAATCACATAACCCACAAAGGAGTGAAACAGAAAAAGCGAAATGATATATAACAGCGTTCCTCCCAGTTTCACTCTGGGGTCAAGCTTATGGATCACCGATTCCGTCTGATAATATTGTCCCAGTGTAATGTCTCTCAGCATATTGCCCCCTGCATTTGTCCTATGTCGTCATTGCCTTCCATATGGTCTCCGCCGCTTCCCCGATGGTCGTCGCCTCCGTATCCACCTGAAATCCTCTGTCTCTCAGCTCATGGAGGATATAAGTTACCTGCGGCGCCGCCAGCCCCACTTCCTCCAGTTCCCGATAACGGGAAAAAACCTGCTTCGGCACATCGTCATACATGACCCTGCCTCTGTTCATGACAATGATTCTGTCCACATACTCCGCCACATCCTCCATGCTGTGAGACACCAGCAGAATAGTCATTCCCGTCTCTGTCCTTAGCTTCCCGATCTGGTCCAGGATCTCCTTCCGCCCCTTCGGGTCCAGCCCTGCGGTAGGCTCATCCAGAATCAGGATTTCCGGCTTCATTGCCAGTACGCCGGCAATGGCGGCTCTTCTCTTCTGGCCTCCCGAAATCTCAAAGGGTGACTGATAATACAGCTCTTCCGGCAGTCCCACACTGCGCAGTGCCTGAAAAGCTCTGAGCTCCGCTTCCTTTTTATCCAGCCCCAGATTCTTAGGTCCGAAGCATACGTCAGTGAACACATCTATCTCAAAAAGCTGATGCTCGGGATACTGAAATACAAGTCCTACTTTGCTGCGCAACTTTTTCAGACTGTAGTCCCTGTCGTAAATATCCTGGCCGTTAAAATAGATATGGCCGGAAGTCGCCTTCAGAAGACCGTTCATATGCTGCACCAGCGTGGATTTTCCGGAACCGGTATGGCCGATAATACCCACAAACTCCCCGTCGGAAATCTGAATGCTCACATCATCCAGCGCTCTGACTTCCAGGGGAGTACCTTCCCCATATACATAGCTCACATGATCCAAGATAATGGACATTTTTACCTCCCCATGCTCCCTGACCTGAGCCTTTCACAGGCGTCCGCCAGTTCCTTCGCCGTCAGAATACCCTCGGGCAGAGCAAGACCTCTTTTCCGCAGTTCATGGGACAGCAGCGTCACCTGGGGCACATCCAGCCGAAGCTCCTGCAGTTTTTCCACCTGGGAGAAAATTTCCCGGGGTGTCCCCTCCATGGCAATTTTGCCGCCATCCATAATGAAAACCCTGTCCGCGTGAATGATTTCTTCCATATAATGAGTAATCAGAATAACCGTGATCTCCTCCACCTGGTTCAGACCGCGAATTGCACGGATTACCTCTTTCCGCCCTTTCGGGTCCAGCATGGCTGTGGGCTCATCCAGCACAATGCACTTGGGATGCATGGCCAGAACACCGGCGATGGAAACCCTCTGCTTCTGGCCTCCGGACAATTTGTTCGGCGAGTGCTTCCTGTACTCGTACATTCCCACAGCCTTCAGGCTTTCCTCCACCCTCTCCCAGATTTCCGCGGTGGGAATGCCCATATTCTCCGGTCCGAACCCCACATCCTCCTCCACAACCTGGCCGATGATCTGATTGTCGGGATTCTGAAATACCATGCCGGCGGTCCGGCGTATATCCCAGATGTGTTCTTCCTCCGAAGTATCCATCCCATCAACCCAGACTGTTCCCTCGACAGGGTTCAAAATGGCATTGATATGTTTGGCAAGGGTCGACTTTCCGGAGCCGTTGTGCCCCAGAATGGCAATGAACTCACCCGGTGCCACATCCAGATTCACATGGTCCACAGCTGTGGTGATTCCCTCCACATTGCCCTCCTCGTCCCTTCTGATATATTCATATACTAATTCTTCTGCTTTAACAATGCCCATTTGTCTACCTTTAACTTCTATTTTTTATCAGATTTACAAAAATCCTCTGCTGTGATATTCTAAATATAATGTTCAGCCATGATTTGCCGCCGCATTCCCGGGGCAATATCATGTGGGTGCAAAATACCGGAGCATTGTTTTTAAAATGTCCGATTGAAAGGAATCGTTATGGATAGAGATAAAATCATCAAAATGGTCGTTCTATTGGCGGCGATCGTCGTTATTGCCGGCGGTCTGTCCAAAGTTATGCACAGGAATTCCATGAGCCTGGCAGAATATGCGAAACTCAATAATCTGCCTGTGGAGGGGGAGACAGGCTCCTCTTCGGAATCTTCCGGCGATGACCCGGCGGATTCTTCTTCGAGTTCTTCCGGCAATGGCCAGACGGATTCCTCTTCTTCGGGATCTTCCGGCAACAGCCAGACGGATTCATCTCCTTCTGGCAACGATCAGGCGGGTTCCTCTCCTTCTGGATCTTCCGACAACAGCCAAATGGGTTCCTCTCCCTCAGGGTCTTCCGGCAACAATCATGCGGGTTCCTCTCCCTCGGGTCCTTCCGGCAACAGCCAGGCCGACTCTTCTTCCCCCGCGCCCGAGAATGGCCTTCAGTCCTCCGAAACGCAGGAAGGCGATAATACTCCTTCGAAACTGACCGGAGCCACTCTGAACGGTGATTCCTGTCTGGAGCAGCGCTGTATCGTGGCCGACGGCTTTTATTATGAGCCTGTCTCCGATGCTCTTCGACGCTATATGACGGGCATCTCCTATCCCGCCGTCCAGGAGGAAGAATCTGCCCCTCCTGAAATCACCTTTGCGGAACTGCGCTATGTCCATATCCTGCATTACGATTTTGAAGGAAATTCCACAGAGGGAGAGCTGATCTGCAACGAATTCATTGCTCAGGATCTGGCGGAGATTTTCCATGAACTCTACCGCAATGAATACCGCCTGGAAAAAGTACTGCTGATCGATGAATACGACGGCAGTGACAATGCCTCCATGGAAGATAATAACACTTCCTGCTTTAATTACCGCCCTGTGGAAGGAACCACCCAGCTGTCAAAACACGCCTTCGGTCTGGCCGTGGATATCAATCCGCTCTATAATCCCTATATTGCCTATGCAAAAGACGGTTCAGAGAATATTTTGCCTGTATCGGCAGCCAATTATGCCGACCGCTCCATAAACTTTCCCTATAAAATCGATGAGAATGATCTATGTTACAAACTGTTTCTTCAGCACGGCTTTACCTGGGGCGGCAACTGGAACAATGTAAAGGATTATCAGCATTTTCAGAAGACACCGTAAAATCTGCCATATTTTCCGTGCCGCCCCCAGGCCATGCCGCCAGCTATATTTTAATCTGCGTCCATTTTCCCTGGCGGAAACGAATGTTAGCCAGGATAAACCTGGAAAGCTGGTCTGCAATCACGCCGAACCAGATCCCCGTAATTCCCATATTCAATATGTAACCAAAGAAATAAGAGCCGGCGGTTCTCATAATGGTGACGCTGAATGTGGAAGCCAGCGCCGTATATAGCGTATCTCCGGCCCCTCTGAGGCATCCCATGTAGATAACCTGGGCAATCTGCAGTATCACTACGAAGATAATCACATGCATAATGCTTACACCGATGGCGACGATTTCTTCCTCCTGGAAGAACAGACGCATCAGCGCACCCGCACCACAGAAATATACCACCGCAAGGATAACCGATATCACTCCGCCTATCATACGGCAGGTCCTGCCGTATTGCTTCGCCTGTTCCGGCTGTTTTGCCCCAAGGCTGTATCCGATCAGGGCGACCGCCGTGGCCTGGAGACCGTCACCAAAGGAGAAGGACAGTCCCATAATGTTCATTCCCACCTGGTGCGCAGCCATGGCCGAAGTTCCCTGGTCGGCAGCCATTATGGCTGTCAGCATGAAGCCGATACGCATAAGTACCTGCTCCGCAAATACGCTGTACCCTACTTTGATGATATTTTTCAGCGCTTCCAGAGAAGGTTTTATTTTCTCCTGCAGTATATACGGTATACTGATAAAATTATCCTCTTTCCAGACGGACATCACACTCATAATACTGGATACCACGGTTCCCAGAACAGTGGCCAGCGCCGCCCCCCGGATCCCCAGAGCCGGAAAACCGAAATGTCCCTGAATCAGAAGGTAGTTGAAGATGATATTTACCGTGTTGGACACCAGATTCGTCCGCATGGTGATACGTGTGTTGCCGGCTCCGCGCTGAGCGGAATTGACACCCATCTGAATCACATTGAAAATCATGCCTCCCATGATGATCCGGAAATAAAGCACCGCACTGTCATGAGTCAGCTCCTCCGAACCACAGAGGCGGATAATCGGATCTGCAAATATCACCAGCAGAATGCTTAACAGTATGGAGGCCGCGGTAATAAAAATCAGAAATGTGGCAAATATCTGATTTGCCTCTTTCTTTTTTCCCTCTCCGTTCCTTCTGGCTACCAGTGCCGATATGGCCACATTGGCCGCGATAAACAGTGCAAGGCCCAGAAATTTGGGCTGTGTGGTCAATCCCACCGCTGCCACGGCATGATATCCCATGGAACTGACCATCAGAGAATCCACAAGGCCTGCAAATGCTGCGAAAAAAGACTCCAACATCGCTGGCCATGCCATATTTAATGTCTTTCCGATATCTTCTTTCTTATAGCGAAACATTTCCCTCACCTGGTTTAATCATCTTTCTCTTACACTTCTCAGATTCAGCTGCCGATTTCTCCTGTTGTGAAAAACGGAACCAATGCTTTCGCATTGGCCCCGTCTCTTACCTTAAACCAACTCCAGAACTACTTCCATGGCCGCGTCACCCTTACGAGGACCGATCTTGACAATTCTGGTATAACCGCCGTTGCGGTCAGCATACCTGGGTCCGTACTCGTCAAAAAGCTTCGCAACCAGATCAATTTCTTTTGTGTTCCTCTTTCTCCCGGCTGCCTCTTCGGGAACGGATACAACAGGATACAGCACTCTGAGAATCTTACGTCTCACATGCATACGGGAAGGCATATCTTTCTTGATTTCCTTTTCGACATTTTCGAATTTGGTAACCTTCTTGCCGTCCACTACTTCCTTTACACGCTTTCCGTCCTTGTCTTTCATCGGGACTTTGGCTGTAACCTTTACAAGCTCAAAATTGTCTCTTTCTTTAACGGCCATTGCAATCAGTCCCTCTGCAATCTTCCGCACTTCCTTGGCTCTCGCCTCGGTTGTCACAATTTTGCCATGCTGCAGTAATGCTGTCACCTGATTTCTCAGTAAGGCCTTTCTCTGAGAAGAGGTCCTGCCGAGTTTTCTGTACTTTGCCATATTTTAATTCCTTTCTCCACTCATGGTACATCCGGCCACGCTCTTTGGTCTTACTTACCGAATGTATGATTTTTTCCATTTAGAGATAAACCGCAGCCGTACTCATCGGCTTTACCGCCTGCGGATAATCTTCTACTCTTCGCTGGGATTCAGCTGTAATCCCAGTTCCTTCAGCTTTGCCAGCACCTCTTCCAGAGACTTCCGTCCAAGGTTGCGCACCTTCATCATGTCCTCGGAAGTTCTGTTGCACAGCTCTTCCACCGTATTGATTCCGGCCCGCTTCAGGCAGTTGTAGGAACGAACGGAAAGCTCCAGCTCATCGATACTCATCTCGAGAACCTTCTCTCTCTCATCGTCCTCCTTCTCCACCATGACTTCCGCGGTCTTCGCATTCTCGGACAAATCAATGAAGAGATTCAAATGCTCGCTCAGCACTTTCGCCGCAAGGCTGACAGCTTCGTCCGGAACCAGAGTTCCGTTCGTAAACACATCCAGCGTCAGCTTATCATAATCCGTAATCTGGCCTACACGTGTATTTTCAACCGACACGTTGACCCTTTCCACCGGTGTATATATGGAATCGATCGCAATCACGCCAATCGGTAAATCCTCGTGTTTGTTCTTATCGGCGCTTACATATCCGC
>JAAWLQ010000124.1 GCA_022797995.1 Lachnospiraceae bacterium | reverse complement strand
GCATACGATTAACCCAGTTCCGTTTATCCTGGTAAATTACGACCAGGCATATACGCTGAGAGAGAACGGCTGTCTGGCAGATATCGTACCTACCCTCATTGAGATCATGGGGAAGGAACAGCCTGCGGAGATGACAGGAAAGTCCCTTCTGCAGAAAAAGTGAGAGGACATAAGAATAAGAGAAAAAGGATAAGAGAGACGGATAAGAGAGATAGAATGAAGATGTAACAGCAATAAAATGATAGCAGGAGGAGTACAAAATGGGTTCCTATTATAAACATAAGAGAAGCGAGAAGGTAGAGGTGCCATATTCTTTTCAATGCGAAAGCTGCGGAAAGGACAGCGGTCCTCTGAAGGCTGTGCTGATCGGCACGGAAGCCACTGATAACAGCAACTTTAAGACACTGAGCCAGGACAGAGAGGATAAACTGCGCAAACGGGCACATGAATTCCTTGTCCGGAAGGTAAAGGATACGTACAGGGATACGGAGGAGAAGAAAATATTCCCCACAGAGTTCCGCGATCAATGCCCGCACTGCCAAAAGCCCCAGTCCTGGGCGGTATCTGGACTGAAGAAGAAAATGTTCGACAATCCCATTGCCTGTGTGGGAGTGGGCGCCATATTTGCTGTGATTGTGGTAATTGGTCACTATTTTTCGGATGAAGAATACATGACCCTCACGCTGGCCGCCGGGATTTTCGGCGTGGGTGTACTGGCCGCCGCAGCCTGCCTGGTATGGAATCTGGTGAAGATCAGCATGAAAAATAAGAAGACGTCTGTGGGTATGCATAACTACCCTGTGATCGACTGGAGCGGTGTTCAGAGTCTGCTGAACGAGCCGTAAGAAAGGAAGTATATCCGATCCGTTTCATAAAATTTCAAAGGGGGTGTCGCTTAATGCGACAGCCCCTTTGCTCGTGAGTGAGATTCTCGAAGCGTGAAATCCATTGTTAATAGCCCCTTAAAGGCTTCCGATTTTTTTCTCACGCCGGTAACTGATAGGAGAAGTATCAAAGTATCTCTTAAAGGAACGGTTGAAATAAGTCTGGCTGGAGAAGCCTATTTTGTCTACGATATCCTTAATTTTCATATCGGTATGTTCCAGCAGATGGGCGGCGTATTTCAGCCTGGCATCGGTCAGATAATCGTTGAAATAGTAGCCTGTCTGCTGGTGAAACACAGTTCCCAGGTATGAGGGAGTCACGTTCAGTTTAGAGGCCAGTGTCTTTAGCGAGATATCCTTGTCGGAAAATTCATGGATACTCTTGATGACGGCATCCACCATGGGGTACATGGACTGCTGCATTCTGGCAAGCAGAGGGTCGCTGTCCTTTAAAAATCTCAGAGTAAACTCCTGCCAGGCAGCCTGGGCAGAATCTTTTCCGGAAGATGACTCTTCCGAAAGGGGCAGGAGTGACAGAAATTCTATAAGTTCCGGATTTTTATCCCACAGTTCATACTCTTTTTTACAGAGCATGGAGATTCGTTTTGACAGAATGTAGTAACAGCAAAGCTCAGGGGCATATTGCCGAAACAGACTGTCAAGAGATATATCTTTATCATTCTGCCTTTCGTATGATTCCAGAGCATTGTCAGCCGCTTCTTCCAGGCCCGGCAGATTTGGGGAGAATACAAAGTGCAGACGGGAATATTCCAGAAAGGCCAGTCTGTCTGCCTGATGGTAGCTCTGGTACACCTGGCTGAAATCACAGACCGTATTTCCAATGCTGGCAAATACCTGTATTCCGCTGGCTGCTGCCGACTTCAGGATCAGCGACAGAAAAGTCTCCACCTTTGTCTCTTCTCTGGATATGGGGGACAATACGCCCACCAGCCTCAGAGGCGTCTCGAAGAAAAAATTACCGGTATAGTGACCGGGCAGATACTGGAACAGAAAATCAAAGAAATGGGACATCATGATTTCTCCGCCCCTTGGACAGGAAAAAACAGTGGCCGTAAAACTGAGCGCGTCCAGATTAATCCCCAGAAGCTCGGCTTTTGTGGATAATTCCGCAGGACTTAGGAGATTTTTCAGCCATTGTTCCGTAAAGGCATTGCGGAAGGTCATCATGGAACGGCCGTAGGTGGTGTTCAGCTGTTCGCGCTCTTTGATATGATCGATAATCTGACTGATGGTGTCAGAGAGCTCATCGGGATCCAGAGGCTTGAGCAGATAGTTCTCGGCGCCGTATTTCAGCGCTGTTCTGGCGTACTCAAAATTCTGATAGGCGCTGAGAACGATGCAGAAGACGGAAGGCTTGGCCTCCTTGAGCTTCTGAATCAGCTGCAGACCGTTCATGACGGGCATGGACACGTCGACTATTACGATGTTTACCGGATTTTCCAGACAATATTTCAAAGCGGCCTGGGGATCCGTAGTGGCAAGCCCCAGTTCGATATGAAATCCGGTCCATTCAATGGCGTTTACCAGACCGTCTACAATCAGTGGTTCGTCATCTACAATTACTGCCTTATACATAATTTTCCTCCTAATTAAGTCGCTGCGCGAGCGGCACAAATTGCCGTATACGGCAATTGGGTAAAGTCTCTTCGGTGCACAGCTCCGGAGAGAAACTTTCATTCGAAAGTGCGCTCATGAAAGTTTCTCTCGTGCACCTTTGTGACTTTATCGGTATCTGTCCGGCTGTTATCCTGTTGTCCGGGGAGCAATTTACAGCTGCATAGTTCGCATCTGTAAATTCTCCCGGGCATAGACATTTTATGACTGTTTTAGTCGCTGCGCGAGCTTTTGTTATGAAAACGGCTCCTTCAGCTGTTCCGCCGTCATGGCCGGGAAGCGGAGCTCTATCTGGAACTGCATGCCGTTTTTGCCGGAACTGATCTGCATATGGTAATCTTCCTGGAAGACAATGCGCATGCGGCTGTTAACATTGGTCAACGCAAAGCCAACGGTGTCTTCTTTGGTATAAGGACCGGACTGCAGCTTTTCCTCCAGCATCTGAATGCGCTCCTCGGAGATGGGATGTCCGTTGTTGCCCAGCGTCAGATGGATATAAAGTCTTTCCTGACAGTGAGAGGACTTGATAGACAGGAAAAACAGGTTGTCCTGTCGTTCCGTCACAATGCCGTGGACAAAATAATTTTCTATCAGGGGCTGCAGGGTATTCTTTGGCAGAGCAAAACGGGATACCTGTCCGTCCATATCAAATTCGTATTCAAAATTCTGGAAACGATACTGGTAGAGTATCATCAGATTTTCACACAGCTCCACCTCCTGCCCCAAAGTGATGAACATACTGGAATTGATCTGGTTTCGGTAGATCTTGGACAACAGCAGAATCATCTGAGAAGCGTCGGACTGCTTCAGATTGAGAATCTGCGCCCGGATGATTTCCAAGGTATTATAGAGGAAATGTGGGTTTATGCTGGTCTGCAGGGCATAAAGTTCGCTTTTCTTCTGTTGCAGTTCATAGACATAGGAACGTTCCACATTGCGCTGAAGCTCTTCGCACATGATATTAAAGCTGTCTATGATCTGGGTGAATTCATTGTGGCCGGAGGGCTTTTCAATCCGGTAGGTGAGATCATTCAGCGAAAACCGCTTCATACCGTCCAGAATTCTGTAGACATTACGGCGGGACAGATAATAGGTAATGTAATACAGGGAAAAGGAAAACAAAGTCACAAGCACGGCAAATAAAATAATCATACAGGTGACAGGGCTTAGGGGAAGCCCCAGCTTTTTGGTATAATAAGTCACATTAAAACCATATTTACTGTTGTGAAAGGTACCGGTGTAGCAGGAGGACAGATCCGGAGTCAGCGATGGATTGGAGTGGAAGAAAAGTTTTCCCTCATCGTCTGTGATGAGGAAAGCACTCTGCTCTTCCAGATTGTAGTTGGACAGAATATCCGTATACTCCGAGGTGGAGTACAGGGGAATCAGATAGCCCAGGGGCGCTGCGGGACTGCGGTAAAGGGTTGCGGCCATACCGTAAAAGTCGTTGTGACCAGTGCTGTCGCTGTCACAGGCACTCACCAAGAGCCTGACTGTCTCCAGGTCCAGGAGGCTGCCGGAGAAAGGAACGGGAGTCTGGAATTCCGGAGGATCCGTATGAAAGAGATAAGATCTGGATTCCGTATAATAGTAGAGCTTTTCCCTTTTTGAAGAGAGGATCAGAAAACCCTGCAGATATCGGTCCTCTCTGCAGATGCCTGCCAGCAGCCGGGTACAGTAATTTCTGGTCTCCGCGGGGATCTCTTCATAGGAAGGCGTCTCCAGCAGATCGCAGAGTCTGGGATCACACTGGCCGTCGGACAGAAACTTCCCGGCCAGGATGTTGAAGTCCGCAAAGCGGTTGCCGAAGGCTTCCAGCAGATTGACCGCGGCGAGGTCATAGGATTTCAGATACAGGGTCTGTTCATACTGGCTGGAGAGATGGCCTACAATAATGCTGGATATAATGGAAAAGGCAGTCAGAAGAGCCGTGCATATCAACAGCATTCTGGAAAAGAAGTCATAACTTTTTTCAGTATATCTTTTGTGAATCATGGGACCCCCCTGTGTCGTCTTGTAAAAGCCACACCCCGATTATCTTTATTATATCATGTGCACGGGCCCATACATGATGGATGGCCATTCGGCCGTTTTTTGCCATGAATAAGGTCGTTATATCATGTTACAGCCCGCACATGTTAAGCAGGTCAACCGGCCTCGAATAAGATTATTTTACCATGGATGCCGAAAAACTGAAAAGTAATAAAATTTTGGAATATTTGCACTTATTTAGACTAACTGACAGTGCTCCGACTATTTATTGTTAAAATGTATAATGTTTAAGAATTTGTTCAATTTACTTTGTCAAAAGATAACAGATATAATGTTCCATGTAAACAGACGGTGTGCAAATTAACAGAATAAGAGGTGTGAAAAGGTATGCAGAAAACAAAAGTCGTGAAGAAGAAATCGCCCCGCGACAAAGCGGGATTCAGGCTGTTTCTTCTGTCGCTGCCGTTCCTGGCAGGAATCCTGATCTTCTCCTATCTGCCGTTGGCAGGATGGTCCTATTCTTTCTTCAATTACAAGCCTGGAAAGGCGCTGCTTGACTGTGAATTCGTGGGATTTAAATGGTTCATAGCACCGTTTAACAATCCGGTGCTCAGAGAGCAGTTCGTGAGAGTGATGCGGAACACGCTGGGAATCAATCTGCTGTATATGGCGACTATGATTCTTCCCATGATCTTCGCCATGTTCCTGATGGAGATCCGGTGGAAGGGATATCGCAAGCTTGTTCAGACATTGACCACCATTCCCAATTTCATCAGCTGGGTTCTGGTATACGCGGCATTTTTCGCACTGTTTTCCACGGAAGGCCTTCTGAATAATATTCTGGTGGGAACCGGAGTTCTCACCACGCCTACCAATTTTCTGACCACCACAAGTCATATGTGGCTGAAGATGCTGGGGTATCATCTGTGGAAGGGACTGGGCTGGGGCGCCATAGTCTATATTTCGGCCATTACCTCCATCGATTCGGAGATTTATGAGGCGGCCAATATTGACGGGGCCGGAAGATTTCAGAAGATGTGGCATATTACCACGCCTCATCTGATTCCCACCTTTTTCGTTATGTTTGTCCTGCAGATTGGTAATATTATCAACAACGGAATCGACCAGTACCTGGTGTTCTCCAACGCGATGACACAGGATTACATTGAAGTGCTGGATCTGTACGTATACCGGTACGGATTGCAGCAGGGGAATATATCCTATGCGACGGCGGTGGGCATGTGGAAATCTCTGATCAGTGTGCTGCTGGTATTTGTGGCAAACACACTATCCAAAAAAATCAGAGGTTCGTCCATATTTTAAAAGGAAAGTCACATTCCCATCAGGGGACCGCGTTTAGAAAGGAGGCATTATGGCCAGGAATAAGAAAGAAGATGAGAGCCGCTCCGTGGAGCAGCGGACATGGCGGGATCACATTGTGGACATTGTGATCTGCCTGATATTCGGAATTTTTACCATAATCTGTATTTACCCTTTTTACTACATATTTATCAACACCATCAGTGACAACTCTCTGGTGGCCACAGGCAGAATCAGATTTATCCCCAGAGGAATTCATCTGGCGAACTATGTGAAGGTATTGTCGCTGAAAGAACTGCCCAGCGCCGCAATGGTATCTCTGGCAAGGACAGTGCTGGGGACAATTTTCACAATTATCTGTGCCGCTTTTCCGGCATACTGCTTTTCCAGAGAAGAGTACTGGCACAAGAAGATATTTTACCGCTTTGTCATTATCACCATGTATTTCAGCGCAGGTGTGATTCCTACCTTCCTGACATACAGAACCATTGGGATATACGACACATTCTGGGTATACATTCTGCCCTGCTGTGTGACTCCCTTTAACCTGATTCTGGTGAAGACCTATATGGAGTCTCTGCCCCAGTCGCTGGAGGAGTCGGCGGAGATTGACGGAGCCGGATATATGGTGCGCTTCATGCGGATTGTCATGCCCCTGTGCAAGCCCATACTGGCTACCATCGCAGTATTCTCGGCAGTGGGACAGTGGAACAACTGGATGGACACGGTACTGTACACTAAAAACCGTGATCTCCAGACGCTGCAGTATGTGCTTTACCGTTACCTGAAAGAGGCAAATACCCTGGCGGAAATCGCACGTGAGAATCCGGAGATGATGGCGGAGATGGATCCGGCCACCATGCTCTCGCCCCTGACAATCAAATATACGGTATGTATCGTGACGATCCTGCCGATTCTGGTGGTGTATCCCTTCTTCCAGAAGTATTTTGTCAAAGGTATGATGGTGGGCGCGGTGAAGGGCTAGTTGAAAGGTCGGAAGGTAACAGTTCAGTGTCCTGCCGGAACTGTTACGGCGGAAGAAGTCAGAGAAAACGTACCTGTAAGTGGATAAAAGCAGGCAGCTGCTTTATCATAAAGACTATAAAGAAAGATGGAGGTTTAAGCATGAAGAAAAAGTTATTGGCAGTATTGCTGGCTTCGGCAATGGTATTGTCTGTGACGGCCTGTGGAGACACGGGTTCGGAATCCAGCGGCAGCAGCAGTGAGACAGGAAGCACTTCTTCGGAGGCACAGGCTTCCGGGGGGGCGGAAGAAAGTAAGACAGAATCCGAAGCGACTCCCGCCGAGAGAGAAGAGTCCACAGTGTCCGCCTTTGTGATGCAGTCTGTGACCGGTGAGTCAGGCATCTGGCAGGGCTGGGGCGCGAAGAAGCTGTATGATGACCTGAAGATGAAGATCGACTTCGATCCCACAGGCAATGAGGTGGAGACCAAATTGCAGCAGTACCTGGTGGCCGGACAGCTGCCGGATCTGGTGGGACTCAAAGGTCTGGATCAGGCTCAGCTGGCAATGGACGCGGATATGCTCCTGCCGCTGGATGAGTACAAGGACAAACTGCCCAACATTTTCGAGAACGAGATTTATGCCAATGCGGTGAAATATTCTCAGGATTTCACCAGCAATGACACAGGACATCTGTATCTGATGCCTGTGGCAATCGGACCTACCGCGTACAACTCCCTGAACTGGGTGCCCCTTCTTCAGTGGGATGCCTATAAGCAGGTGGGGAAACCGGAGATCGGAACCCTTGAGGATTATCTGGATGTAGTGGAGAAGATGGTGGAGTATAAGCCCACCACAGAAGCCGGAGAAAAGGTGTATGGCTTCTCTCTGTTCTCCGACTGGGATAATGTAAGTGCTCTGGAGATTTCCACACTGTCCTTCATGTATGGAATCGACACAGAGTATGTCTCTCCTCTGATGGAGACCAATATTCTGACCAGAGAGACCAAATCTCTGCTGGCGGATGACAGCTTCTACAAGAGAGCGCTGAAATTCGGACTTTGATGAGAACGGAGAGCCCTATGTGATCGAAGAGGACATTGTATCTCAGAACACGGAGCTTCTGGTGCCGGAAGACATGGGCGGCGGCGCTTTCAGAGACGGTGTGTACAGCTTCAACACTTTGGGACCTCAGGCCGCTACCATTATGGATAACGGCTATACCATGAGCTATCGTTACTGGCCTTCCTGGCTGAGAAGAAATCCTTCTCTGATGAAGCAGGAAGTGAATGAGATGCTGGGCGGAGTCAACGTACTGTCCGAATATCTGGCTCCCAGAGATATGATTGCAGATTCCACTCAGGCCGTGAATATGATTACGCCCGCAGGGGATGATCTGGAGATCGTGATCACTCAGATCGGTGAGATTGTCAAGAAGTACTCCTGGCAGATGGTATACGCCAAGGACGAGGCGGAGTTCGAGTCTCTGTGGAGCACCATGACAGAGCAGGCAAAACAGCTGGGGCTGGACGATGTGACAAACTATTACACTCAGGAATGGAAGAATGCTCTGGAGATCGTAAAAGAGTACGAGTAATAAGGAACTGCTGAAAGTAAGAGAAATGAAGAGCCGGCTGCTGCGGATGTTCTGCGGCAGCCGGTATTTTTCAGATTACTGTTCGCGACCTTCACAGCAACAGACGCGTCGCTTTTTTGTTCCGCATCACAGAAGCACTCACTCGTTATACGTAACAGTTCAGACAGGACACGGAACTGTTACAAACTGTTACGTTGCTGCACAGACGTTTCTCAGCGTGAGTATACATCACAGGAAATTTGTTGTAAGATGGAGATGGAATCAGCTTGGCGCAGAACGGTACAGAAACCGCGGCAGCTGTGACTGCAGTCTGAGCAAGGTGATATTACGTAACAGCTGCTCAGACAGGGAACTGAACTGTTATGATATTGCAATGTTCTGACAGAGGAGGAAGGGAAAGGGAAGAAATGGAAGAGGGAAACAGAATCTTATTTGATACCTGGGCGGAACGCTGGCAGCAGGGATGCCTTCTGGGAAATGGTTTTATGGGGCAGGTCATTTACGGGCGTCCCGGGGAGGAGATCGTGGAGCTGTCTCACGGAGCCTTTTTCTCCGGCTCGGGGAATGTGGATCCTTATCCGGAGAAAGGGGCCGAAGCTTTCGCGGCCGCCAGAAGGGCGGCGCTGGAAGGGGACTACGAAGAAGTGTACAGGCAGACCGGAAGACTTATGGGAAAGAGAGGGAACTATGGCACCAATCTGCCTGTGGGAAAGCTCCATATCAGGATAGAGGGACAGCCGCCGGTGTCAGATTATGAGAGATACCTGGATCTGGACAGAGGAATTGCGGGATGTGTCTATGGAAATGAGGAAAATCGCCACCGTCGGGAAGCGTTTACCTCTCATGAAGATCATGTGTTTGCCTGCCGGATGGAACAGACAGAGGGAATAATGACGCTTACGGTTTCCTTTGACGGTGGCCGCAATCCCTTCCGGACCTGGGTGGAGGACGGATTATTGTGCTTTGAGACCGCGGCCCTTGAGACCGTACACAGCGACGGCACGGAGGGAACAAGACTGTGCGGGGCGGTGAAAATCTGCGCGGCAGGCAGCAGGGGGGAGGCGCTTTCTTCGAAGGAAGTCAGCGTGAAAAAGGGCAGCTCGGAAGATGTGGGCCGGGAAGAAGGCTCCTTCGGGATAAAGGTCAGCGGAGCAAAAAGCGTGGTGCTTTATCTGAGTATGGACGTGTGGACCACAGGAAAAGAAGCAGAAGAAACAGAAGCTGCAAAAAATGCGCGGGAACATGTGAAAGAGTGGGTAAATCACGATATTGGAGAATATCCGGTCCTGCGGGAACGCCATACCGCTGACATCGGGGCGCTGATGGG
>JAAWLQ010000123.1 GCA_022797995.1 Lachnospiraceae bacterium | reverse complement strand
TTCCAGTTCCGCTGCCTGCGCCCCAATGCCCATTCTCAGCGAAGAATTCCCGGCCGCCATTGCGTCCGTTAATTCTTCCGGGCATTAGGCCGCAAGACTGCTGTTTCCAGTTCCGCTGCCTGCGCCCCAATGCCGCAAAACTTCTGTTTCCAGTTCCGCTGCTATCTAATTTCCGCCGCCAATGATATGAATCAGCACCGCATTCCCCTGATATCCGGCGCCGCCAACCACCTGTGGCACATTTTTTTCTCCTTCTATGACATCTCTGTCATAAAAATGAACATGACCTGCAAGTACCAGTTCCACAGAACTTTCTGCCGCAGTGATCATTGATATAAATTTCTCCGACTCCTCATTGGGAAAAATTCCCCCGAAATTGCCCGCACCGATAACCACGGGACTGTTCCATACCTCTTTGGCCCTGCTCAGGGTCGACTGGGTCATAAAAGGCACATGGGCCAGCACAATGACGGGCCGTCCCTCTGTGAGAGCGCTCTCGCATCCTGAGAGAGCCTGGCTGTCCACCTGATTAGTACTGTCATCTATGCCCAATATCAGCAATCCCCCCAAATCCAGTCTCTGAAAAGCTGTGTTCCCCTGCATGAAAGGTTCCAGAAGGGGCAGGTAAGTCTCTCTGCCCGTCTGGGTCATATATTCCCAGGGACAGGTCCAGTCATGATTGCCATTGATATACAGATATGGCATGTCCAGCGCTTCCAGCTGTCCCTCCAGCCATTGCAGATTGGCCTCCGAGGGAGTGTCGATAATATCCCCTCCCAGCAGTACCGCATCCACTTTTTTCTCATTGGCATACCGTATCCATTCCGGAAACTGTTCTTCCGCAGAGACTCCTTCCGCATTTACGAACATGGGATAACGGCTTTCCTGATTTTCCGCCTCCTGTCCGGAGGCTTTGCTGTCTTTGACTACCACATGGGTGTCTGTGAGAAAAAGCAGCGTGTATTCTCCTTCCAGACCATCCAGTCGTATGGTTTCTTCTGCAATATGCTTCTCCCAGCTTTTCCCGCCGGTTCGTCCAAAATTACTTCCACAGCCTGTACCCACAACGACCAGCGCTGTAATGATTGCCATAAGGGCGTGCCATTTTGCACGCCCTCGTGAACTCTTTCTTCTATGAAGCTCCATTCTTTCTCCTGATCCGACTGCCATCTGGTCTCCGCTTCTGCAGCTGCCGCAGCGTTGCTTCCACTCTTAAGGCAGTCGCCCTTTCGACCGGCATGCCAAACCGTTCCATAGCTTTGTCTTCCATGTCGGCTTCGCCTCTGTTCCGGTCGCCTGCCGCCCCATTGCTTCCAACCTCACAATGGCCGCACTTTCAGCTCGGCCTCTGCGTCAGCCATTGGGCTGCAGCGTCACCTTATCCAGATGCCAGATCTCATCCACATACTGCTGGATGGTTCTGTCGGAAGTAAACTTGCCGGAGCAGGCCACATTTAAGATAGCGCTCTTCGCCCAGCCCGTCCTGTCTCTGTAAGCAGCCTCCACCTTCTTCTGCGCCTCGGCATAGGATTTGAAATCTTTCAGAATAAAGTAGGTATCCGCCTTGGACGTGGACAGGGTATTCAGCAGCGAATTGTACAGAGGCTTGAACAGCTCCTTATCAGAACTGTAAGTACCGTCAATCAGCTGTGTCACTACCTTATGAATGTCCGCATCCGCGTTGAAAATCTGCATGGGATCATAGCCGCCGTTATTCTCAAAATGAATCACCTCATTGGAGGAAAGGCCGAAGATAAAGGCATTCTCCCTGCCAACCTCCTCCACGATTTCCACATTGGCGCCATCCAGCGTTCCCAGCGTAACCGCACCGTTGAGCATAAACTTCATATTGCCCGTACCGGAAGCCTCCTTGCTTGCGGTGGAAATCTGCTCGGATACATCCGCCGCCGCGAAGATAATCTCCGCGTTGGATACATTATAATTCTCAATGAACACTACCTTGATCTTCCCGTTGATGGACGCGTCATTGTTCACCACATCCGCCACGGCGTTGATCAGCTTGATGGTCAGCTTCGCATTACGGTAGCCGGCCGCCGCCTTTGCTCCGAAGATAAAGGTTCTGGGGAAGAACTCCATATCCGGATGGGCTTTCAGCTCGTTATACAGGTACATCACATGCAGAATATTCATCAGCTGTCTCTTGTACTCGTGGAGACGTTTTACCTGTACGTCAAAGATGGAATTGGGATCCACCTCAATGTCATTGTGCTCCTTAATGTATTTGGCCAGACGGAGCTTATTCTGGTACTTGATATCCATAAACTCCTTCTGGGCCTGCCCATCGTCGGCCAGCTTCTTCAGACCGCCGATCTGAGGCAGATCGGTAATCCAGCCCTCTCCCACTTTCCCGGTAACCCACTGAGCCAGAAGCGGATTGCCATGCAGAAGGAAACGCCTCTGGGTAATACCGTTGGTTTTATTGTTAAAACGCTCGGGGAACATCTCGTAAAAGTCTTTCAGCTCCTCGCTCTTCAAGATCTCCGTGTGCAGTCTGGCCACACCGTTCACAGAATACCCGGCCACGATAGCCATATGGGCCATCTTCACCTGTCCGTCGTACAGAATAGCCATCTTGCGGATCTTCTCCTGCACATTTACATTATAGACATGGGCATACTTCTCCTCAATCTGCCGCACAAATCTGCGGTTAATCTCCTCCACAATCTGATAAATTCTGGGGAGCAGCCTGGAGAACAGATCAATGGGCCATTTCTCCAGCGCCTCCGCCATAATGGTGTGATTGGTGTAGGCACAGGTTCTTGTGGTAATATCCCAGGCTTCGTCCCAGCCCAGGTTATACTCATCCAGCAGGATGCGCATCAGCTCGGGTATCGCCACCGTGGGATGGGTGTCGTTGAGCTGGAAAGTCACCTTCTCAGGGAAACGATGGATATCGTCATGTTTCCTCATATACTTCTCCACTGCTTCCTGTACGGAGGCGGAGATGAAGAAATACTGCTGCTTCAGCCGCAGCTCCTTACCCGCATAATGGTTGTCATTAGGATAAAGCACATCCACCAGGTTTCTGGCCAGGTTCTCCTGCTCCACCGCCTTGCTGTAGTCACCCTTGTCAAAAGCATCCAGGCGGAAACCTGCCATGGACTCCGCATCCCAGATACGGAGGGTATTCACAATGCCGTTACCGTATCCCACAACAGGCAGATCGTAAGGAATTGCCCGCACTGCCTGATAGCCTTCCTGCACGAAATGGTTCCTGCCGTTCTCGTCACTCTGTATGGACACATGACCGCCGAACTTCACTACCTTCGCATATTCCGGCCTCCGCAGCTCAAATGGATTCCCCTCCGCCAGCCAGTTGTCCGGTACTTCCACCTGGAAGCCGTCACGAATCTCCTGCTTGAACATGCCGTAACGGTAGCGGATACCGCAGCCGTATGCGGGATATCCCAGAGTGGCAAGAGAATCCAGGAAGCAGGCCGCCAGTCTCCCCAGACCGCCGTTGCCCAGAGCGGCATCCGGCTCCTGATCCTCGATTACATTGATATCCACTCCCAGCTCCTCCAGAACTTCCTTCGCCCCCTGGTAAGCCTGCAGGTTGATCATATTATTGCCCAGGGCACGCCCCATCAGGAATTCCATGGACATATAGTAGACCATTTTGGGATCTTCCTTATCATAGGCCTTCTGGGTATTCATCCAGTTCCCGATCACTCTGTCCTTGATGGAATAGGACGCCGCCTGGAAAATCTGCTGTGGAGTGGCATCCTCCAGATTCTTGCGGTACATATTCATTACGTTATAGAGGACACTCCTCTTGAACAGTTCTTTATCAAATACGGGCTTCTCCTCCGCTTTCTCCGCAACGGTGCTTCCGGCATTCGCCGCTTCCTCTTCACAGGCGGCACAGGCATTGCTTTCCAGTTCGGCTGAATCTGTCACATTCAAGTTTTCCACGTCTTTTCTCCTTTCGTCTCCTTTTGTAGAAACATCTTTTTTATTATACCAAAATTCGGCGGCCATTCCAACTGCTTTTTGCACAAATTTACATACCAATCTCCATTAAAAGTAACAGTTCAGACGGGCACTGAACTGTTATCATTAAAAACTGCTTCAAATATTATACCGAAGCTTTCCGGCACATTCGGCCCCTCTTTGCCTGCAGCACACAATACAGGATTACCCCCAGCCAGCTCCCCCAGCTGACTGCTTCGCTGAGTCTCCAGTATACAGGACTTACGAACCGCAGGAAAACCGAGTCCTGAAAGTCCGGAGGGATCAATACCCGGATCACATTGTTGTCGCCGTAAACGCATTCCAGCTTTTCTCCCGTTCCAGTCCTGGCCTGATATCCTTTATAGAGGAAGAGCGGCACCTCCACATATCCCGTTTCTGTGTCAGACCCATTGGCGCAGGTAAAGTCTGCCTCCAGATCGCCCTTCTCATATTTGAGCAGCTCCACGTTGTCGGAGGTCTTTGGCCCGTCATAAGACAGCTTTGTGATGTCCGTGCCATATATGATATACTCTCCGCCCGATATATACCCGTAAACCTGATTGTTGTCAAATATCCTCACCTTGCTGTAAGTATGGGTAATCTGGTAAATAAAATACATTGACGAGGTCCCCACTGCCAGAGTCACAGCCGTCACGCCCAGGGCATAAAGCACCTTTCCCCATGGGCTCTCATATTTAGCATACCAGAGACAATATCCAAAGGCCGGAACCAGGAACAGAGTTCCCCAGTTTAAGAATCTGGTGGGAATCAGGAAGCTGGATACAATTCTCTCGGCTATGGGACCTGTCTGCTGAAACCAGTCCCAGGGGAATATCCGTAAGGAAAAGATAATACAAATGCCGGAGAGAAAGGCGCATAATCCGCAGGCTGCCAGCAGCCCGCTTTTCTTCTTTCTGATAAAAGCGATCACAGCAAGAACAAAAAACATAAACAGCGCCATCATCGGAATCAGCCCCGGGCCCACCGCTCTGACAGGCATTCCCTGTGCGTCTGTCAATATGCCATCAAAAAAGTGTACAAACACCAGATCCAAAGTAATTCCCTGATGCTGAATCATCTGTTTCCCGAGATTTTTAATCAGCAGATCTTCCGATATATAGTAGTCAAGAAACGGCACAATATACCATACATTGCACAATAGTGTCACTGCGGCACCCTTTATGAGCTGTGCGAAGACAGGCCTGCAAAATACCCTCCGTACATTTATCAGACAGACCACCACAGTCCAGACAAGCGCCAGCTCACAGGTCAGCGTGTGCGACTGAAGCACTCCGGAATATCCGATTACCAGAAGCAGCCATGTCCTCCCATAACTCTTTGTCTCCGTATTCTCTGCAAACAGACGATAATACCCATATAAAAGCAGGGGCAGAAAAATCTGGGCACAGCCCTCTCCCACACATCCCCGTCCATATAGAACAGTAATTCTGTACAGAGAAAATGCATACAGCGCGCCGCACATTAACCCGATATATTTGTCTCCAAACATCCTGCGGAAACACCAGAAAGCCACCACAATAGTTGCAAAATTAATCAGGATGATAAAGAGATTATAACTGTACAGAACCGGGAACCCGATCAGCCATAAAAGCGCCGGAATATATAATAATGTAGAGCCATAAAGGACACCGTCCGCATACCCGTACCCATACGGGAAATTCGCTTCCAGGCGCATGGGGAAGATGCCATTTGTAAGGCTTCTGGCCACGCCGTCAATCCGTTCCAGATGATACCCTACATCACCGGCAGCGCAGAGCCAGTTCATCAGAAACGGCCTGGAAAGCAGAAACGTCAGAATAACAATCCCTCCCGCCACCGCAAAATCGGATATCGATATCCTGTGTATACGATGCCAGGCTGCACAGAAAATGCATCCGAGAACCAGAATCCCCAGCACCAGAACAAAGCAAATCATACAATACCAGAACTGTCCTGTCTCTTTGATGCACAATTGGTCAAAATAGATTCCCTCCACGGAATCACCGGAAACCCACAGCGTTAGATTTTCCGACTTTCCAAGGAGCCATAGACGAAAGGTTTCCGAAGAATGCACAGCGGCAAGACACTGTTCATTCTGCATCACTTTCAGAGGCGGCATGGTATCGTCCGTCAGTGAGACCGCATACGTGAGGTCGGCCGTAGTCTGGTAATCCACGCTTACAGAATAAATGCCCGCCGGCAGTTGGATGGATTCGCACAAAGCCTGTTGACCATCTCCTGAAGCAATGGTCCTGTCAAGAGAATAATGATATTCTTTCTTTTCTCTCATGGCCATTGAAAGCAGAAGCATGATAACGACTGTGATGACTATGCATGCCGCTGTAAATACTTTCCGGTAATTGCCCGTCAATATCCTTTCTCTTTTCATCCGTCACACTATCTCCTCATCCACCTGCCCGCATCTGCCGGCCCTTTTCCCACATACTTCGGGGGACGGCGCTGCCAAAGCAGCAAACCGCCCCCTTATCCGGTTGTCTGTTATAATTTCTCCACCGCAATGGTCACCTTTTCCCCGTTCACATTCTCCCATTCCTTCGCCACCGCAAAGTCAGCTCCGGAAGTCAGCTCCTCCGCCAGCACCTTGCCGGTAATGGTCTCCCTGTTGCGGGCGGCAATCTCCGCCAGCTTCTCATTTCCGTTGATGGACACACGAATGTGGTCCATCACCTCAAAGCCGGCTTCCTTGCGCATGGTCTGAATCTTGCTGATCAGCTCATAGACAAAGCCCTCCTCGATGAGCTCCTCCGTCAGATTGGTGTCCAGCACCACGGTCATTTTCCCATTCTCCTGGGATACATAGCCCGGCTTCTGGGTCATATCAATGAGCAGGTCGTCCTTTGTCAGCTCTACTGCCGTGCCGTTTACATCAAAGGCAAGCTTTCCGTTGGCGTTCAACTCATCCATTGCGGCATTGCCGTTCAAAGCGGCCAATATCTTCTGAATGCCGCCCAGCTGCTTTCCGTATTTGGGACCCACTGTGCGCAGCTGGGGCTTGAACGTATAGGTAGTGTAGTCCCGCACGTCCTCTGTGTAGACCACTTCTTTTACGTTCAGTTCGTCTTGGATGATGGTGGTGTAGAAGCTGTCCAGGCCTGTGGCAGCACTTCCACTGCCATCTCCCTGTACATTTCCGTCTACCGCTCCCCCATTGCCGGCGAGGCTCCCCTCACCACTTTCAGCATTTTCCCCTGCCATCTTCACATACATCCTGCTGATGGGCTGACGGTTCTTGATGCTGACCGCATTCCGGCAGGCACGGCCCAAAACCACAGCCTCCAGCACTTCTTCCATATCGGCCTCCAGCTTCCTGTCGATATACGCCTCTTCCACCGTGGGGAAATCGCACAAATGGATACTTTCAGGCGCGGACGAATCCGAAGTGCACACCAGATTCCGGTAAATTGCCTCTGTCATAAAAGGAATCATAGGCGCCGCCGCCTTGCAGACTGTCACCAGGGCAGTGTGCAGGGTCATATAAGCATTGATCTTATCCTGCTCCATGCCCTTTGCCCAGAAACGCTCACGGCTCCTGCGCACATACCAGTTGCTCATCTCCTCCACGAAATCCTGTAATGCCTTGGCCGCCTCGGGAATCCGGTATTTGTCCAGGTTATCGTCCACCTCTCCCACAACCGTGTTCAGTCTGGAGAGAAGCCATTTGTCCATGACAGGCAGTTTATCGTATTCCAATATATATTTTGACGCATCAAACCCGTCGATATTCGCATACAGCACGAAGAAAGTATAGGTATTCCACAGCTTATCAAGGAACTTGTGCTGGCCCTCCAGCACCGCCTTGCCGGAGAAGCGCTTTGGCAGCCAGGGCGCCGCACTGGTATAGAAATACCAGCGGATGGCGTCCGCCCCATACTCCTGCAATGCCTCGAAAGGATCCACCACATTACCTTTGGACTTGCTCATCTTCTGGCCGTTTTCATCTGCCACAAGCCCCAGAACGATGACATTTTCGTAGGGCGCTTTGTTGAACAACAGCGTGGATTCCGCCAGCAGAGAGTAGAACCATCCGCGGGTCTGGTCCACTGCTTCGGAGATGAAGTTCGCCGGGAACTGCTGCTCAAACAATTCCTTATTTTCAAAAGGATAATGATGCTGTGCAAAAGGCATGGCTCCGGAATCAAACCAGCAGTCGATGACCTCCGGCACGCGCTTCATGGTCTTGCCGCACTTCGGGCAGGGGAAGGTCACTTCGTCAATATACGGCCGGTGCAGCTCCACCTTTCCCGCCGCTTCGTCCCCGCACAGACTGCTCAGCTCTTCCCTGCTGCCAACGCACTCCATATTCCCGCACTCGCACTCCCAGATATTCAGCGGGGTGCCCCAGTAACGGTTCCGGGAGATGCCCCAGTCCTGGATATTCTCCAGCCAGTTGCCGAAACGTCCCTCGCCGATGGTAGGCGGAATCCAGTTGATGGTCTTGTTGTTGCGCACCAGGTCGTCCTTCACCGCCGTCATCTTAATAAACCAGGACTCTCTTGCATAATAGATCAGCGGCGTATCACAGCGCCAGCAGAAGGGATAGTCATGCTCGAATTTCGGTGCGGAGAACAGCTTTCCCTCCTTATCCAGATCTTTTAAAATCTCCGGGTCGGCATCCTTCACAAACTTCCCTTCATAGGGTGTCTCCGCCGTCATATGTCCTTTCCCGTCCACAAACTGTACCAGAGGCAGGTCGTATTTTCTGCCCACATTGGCGTCGTCTTCACCGAAGGCGGGAGCGATATGCACGATACCGGTACCGTCCGACATGGTGACGTAATTATCACAGGTCACATAATGGGCCTTCTTCCCCTGACGGTTTGCTTCCTCACCCGCGCAGGCGAACAGAGGCTCATACTCTTTATACTCCAGATCCGTTCCCTTATAAGTCTCCAGCACCTGGTAAGCCGCTTTTCCCTCTTCCGCCAGGCCGCCCAGCACCGTGTCAAGCAGAGCCTGGGCCATATAATAGGTATAGCCGTCCGCAGCCTTCACCTTTACATAGGTTTCCTCCGGATTCACACACAGCGCCACATTGGAAGGCAGTGTCCAGGGCGTGGTGGTCCAGGCCAGGAAATAAGCATCCTCCCCCACACATTTGAAGCGGGCCACCGCGGAACGCTCCTTCACCGCCTTATAGCCCTGCGCCACCTCATGGCTGGAAAGAGGGGTCCCGCAACGGGGACAATAGGGCACAATCTTGAATCCCTTGTACAGAAGGCCCTTGTCCCAGATGGTTTTCAACGCCCACCACTCGGACTCGATAAAGTTGTCATCATAGGTCACATAAGGATTGTCCATATCGGCCCAGAAGCCCACAGAGCCGGAGAACTCTTCCCACATGCCCTTGTATTTCCAGACACTTTCCTTACATTTGTCGATAAAAGGCGCCAGGCCGTACTCCTCGATCTGCTCCTTGCCGTCCAGTCCCAGAAGCTTTTCCACCTCCAGCTCCACAGGCAGTCCGTGGGTATCCCAGCCCGCCTTCCTGGGCACCATATACCCCTTCATGGTGCGGTACCTGGGAATCATATCCTTGATGGTACGGGTCTCCACATGACCGATATGGGGCTTGCCGTTTGCGGTGGGCGGGCCGTCATAAAAAGTATACACCGGCCCTTCCTTCCGGCTTTCCATGCTTTTCCTGAAAATATCCTCTTCCTTCCAGAACTTCTCAACCTCTTTCTCACGTTCCACTACGCTTACGCTGGCAGAAACCTGTTTGTACATTTCCTTTCTTCCTTTCTACTATTCATACTTTTGGTCACAAAGGAATTGTCAAAAAAAATTGACTTAAAAGAAATTG
>JAAWLQ010000122.1 GCA_022797995.1 Lachnospiraceae bacterium | reverse complement strand
ATATTGCAGATGTTAATAATTTAACCGCATGAATTGATGCCCCGATCTCCATAAGTATAATGCAGCATAATGTATTAAGCAGCACTGTACCTATTTGCATGGAAATTGTTATATATGATCTCTGGTCAGCAGCTAAAAGTAATTCGTTTGTCATTCCAAAAAAAAACTGCGCAAATGTGCTTATAGCTATAATCATAACGAGAGATGACGTAAATAGAAAATCCTGCTCCACACTAACAGTATTCGGTAAAGCAACAGCAAGAATCACAATATAAACCAAAAAAATATAAGCAAGTCTTCTAAAAAATCTTTGGGAAGAAACCACAATTGCGCTTACTTTATAAATATCCTTGTCCGCTAATGGTTTATACAGATTTGCTTGAATTACAGAACCTACACCTAAATCCAAAAGAGAGATAAAGCTTAAAAAATGTGAAATTGAGGATATAAGTCCATTGATTTCCGATCCATAGTATAACAGGATAAATCTGGGTAAAATAAAGCCACATATTACAGTCACAATCTGTTTTGCTATCCCAGTAACTGTATTCAGCAGCAATTTTTTCTTACGGTTCAATTTTTCCTCTCCTTTATCCCCAAATGCTCTTATTCTAAACATCCGATAAGGGCTAATTCATCGCATAATGGCATCTCAAAATTAAATATTTGATATTTAGCGCTTGAACTCTAATTAAGTATCCCTGCTCCAACCAGGGTCTCTATGTTGCCCGTCTCGAAAAAATTTATATTGGAACGCGTAGGAACAAAATCTGCTCCAATTAATATGTCCATCTCTATTTCACCTCATCTAGCTGAATCCACTCTCCAAGTTTCAGATCCCATTCCTCGGGAATAAATTCTTCCATACCATTTCCTGGATATAAAGTGATCTCACCGAAAAAAACCTGTTCATTAATCTCATAAAAGTCAATTCTCATAAAAGGATGACCGGTTGATATTTCTTCAGCAATAACAACCATTCGATCATATGACGCAGGTTTTGGTATATCTTTTTTATCAGCAGGATAATGTCTTTCAAAAGGCATTCTGTTCCATTCTCTGTCAAAAAATGTCACCTTAAGTCCATCCTCTGAAAATCTATCTGTTACGGTAAAAGAACATCTGACCTTTCCATTGAAGCACATTAGCTTAAAATCTGTTAATTCTTTTCTCCCCGCCGTATCCACCATATATTTTTCTGCTATAATTCGCGGTTTAACTCCTTTATAGGGCCACTCTCTTCCCCAATAAAACAGATTATGTCTCAGCCTGTTATTTAATTTTCTCTTTGCTGCATCTATATCAAAAGTCTTTTTATTATCGCATATACATATACTTCCCGAATCATGTGTACATTTCAATACGTACTGTTCCGGTAGTGCCTGAAAATCAATATCATCCGCTGTATCCCAGACTCCATAAACAGGTATAAGTAAATCACATCCGAATCTTGAGGCAATGTATTTTCGAACTTCGTATTTGTCAACATACTGTATATAGAGTGGGTTCCGGTCGTGGATCTTTAGCCATTGCAACTTTTCATTAAATGTTTGAGGATTATTTAGATCCAGTTTTCGGTTTAAATATATGTGATATGATAACTTTAAAAAGCCTTCATCAGACATCCAGTTCAGCAACCCCAAATTTATAATTCGATTATATATTTTCTTTATTACACTTTCCGCTTTCATATACAACTCATCACAGGACAAATACTTAACTATTCAGGTAACACAATCAAGTCTCCAAGGTGCTTATCTGACTCATAATCAAATCCTGTCTCATACCCACTTTCATTAAAAAAGGTATATTCGCCAAAATATATTTTTCCATCAACATCATACAGGTCAATTCTAATTTCAGGCAGTCCTTCGCTGAGCTTTTCAGCCACTGAAAACAATTCATCCATATTATCAGGTCTGGGAATTTTAAAACCATCTGGCAAACTTCTTCCCAATCTATTATAACGAAGTATATTCCAGTCCTTATCGAAATGGTAGAATTTAGAATCGCCTATAGCACGCCCGGCGACCACCATCACATTATCAGCTTTACCATTAAAGCAGAAAAATTTATAATCATTCAGCCCACCATTACTGTCTTCAATATATTTTTCTGCTATCACTCTTGGTTTACAATCTTTATATGGCCATTCTCTGCTCCAGTAAAACAGATTCCTGTTCAACGCCTTTCGAAGCTTTTTTCTGGCTTCTTCAGCACTAAAGCACGTTTTATCTTTACATATAATTGCACTTTTGGAATCGTGAGTACATTTAACAACAAATTGCTCAGGAAGCGATTCAAAGTCAATTTCTTCAGCATTTTCCCAAACACCTAATAAGGGAATCAAATATTCTTTTCCAATAACATCTTTTATATGTTTTCTAACCTCATACTTGTCTACTAACATTGTATAAACAGGTTTTCTATCATACAATTTAAGCCATTGTAATTTCTCGTTATATGTTACTGGATTATCCAAATTCAAGCGTTTTCCCATATGCATCCAATAGGAAAGCTTCAGGTACTTTTCATCTGCCATATTATTGAATATACCGGTTTTGGCAACCTTTGCCCAAACCACCGTAATAAATCCATGTTTATTGTTCTTCCAAAGCCATTTTACTGTTTCTAGTTTACCCATTTATTTCTAACCTTTCTTGCATATGTTTCATAGTATGCAAAACAATAGATTGCCAGCAGATAAGACAGACATGTATCAGAATACCCAACTGCCAGAAAACCCAAGACTAGAATAAGCATTGATAACCACAGAACAAAGCCTGCATCCTTTGTATTAACTGCCTTATACTTTCGGTAGTTTACAAAAGAAATAAAGAACGGAAAATAATACAACATACATCCGATAAGTCCCATATTGCATAGTAATTCCATAATATTGCTATGACTATATTCATATCCTGTCGATGTCCTGTAAAAAAAATAATTCATTCCACTTCCCCATATTGGACTTTCCATCCAATACTGATAAGCCTCTTTCAACATTTTCAACCGCACTGAAGTAGAATATGAGTACTGTGCTCCTGAAACGTGGAATCCAAAAGCCCCAAGCATGTCAATTACTCGATGACCGATAATGTTATAAAAGAAATCTATGCAAAACACCAAGTATGCAAGTATTCCTACTAAAAAAGCAATCTTTAAAAAACCTGCAACTTTGTCTTTAGCGTACGAATATAAGAGTATAACATCCAACAATATATAGATCAAGGCTTTTTTAGAGCCTGTGACTAACATAAACACTGCCATCACAGCAAGCAGAAGAAGATACCTCTTTTTCCTTGACCTCCCAAAATAATTTGTAATAAATATTGACATCAATCCTAAGCTCATTCCGACAGAATTTGCATTTCCTGCCAGTGTACTTCCTAATCTCAGTCCTTCTTGAGAAAAAATCATTCTCCCTTCATTGACAAATAACATTGCCATGCATACGATTGCACATATGGAACATCCGGTAGCAAACAACTCCGAATTGCTATCACAAGCCAGAAAATTTTTCACAATATAGTACAGCAACCAACATTCAGCATACATGAAGATAAACTTATCACCATTAAAAATCCCTGCTCTCAAAAATAGAAATCCATATATTAAAAAAAGCGCAAATAATGTGGAAATCCAAATCAGAAATGGTGTGAAAAATAATTTTAACCCTCGATGTGTAAAAGCATGTGCCACTACTATTATACCTGCAACACCATTCATCGCGATAAAAAGCGGAATAGTTCCCTCTTTGTAAAAACAAACGGCCCCTGTTACAATCAGACAGAAAGCAATAAGCAGAGATGTATTCTTTCGTTTTTTTGTTATAACTACTTCTTTTACATCACTCACAATTAATTATCCTTCCAGTAGTTTCTGAAAATAAATATTCCAGGCCTCGTATACTTTTTGTGCTTTAAATCTATCTGTACTTTTAATACTTCTTTGAGAAAAAATATGCATTTTTTCCTGATCAGCCAAAAGCATACGCATTTTGTATGCCAGCTCCACCGGATTATTCCTTTCAACTATAATTCCATCTATTCCATCATCTATAATTTCTCTCGCTCCACCAGGTTTGCAATCGGTTGAAATACTTGGGATTCCCAGCGCCATAGCTTCCAGTAAGGTATTCGGAAGCCCCTCGTAATCCGAACTTAGAACAAAAAGAGATGCATCATATATCAGGCTGTGTATTTTGCTGCTTGTTCCTTTAAGAAATACACGTTCTGACAGTTCCAGCTTATCTATCTGTTTTTGAAGCTCTTCCTTTAAATCACCATCTCCATAAATTTCAAGTGTATAATTGGGAATATCCTTTGCAATCAAATGAAAAGCGTCAATCAACAATTTTTGATTTTTTTGCGGGTGAAGTCTTCCAACTGTGACTATTACCTTCCTGCGGGATTTAACCTTCGGATAGCCTTCACTATCTACGAATACCGGGTTCGGAATCACCGTACTGCGGGACTGTACAGATTTGTTAAAATATTGTTGCGCCCCCTTCGATTGAAACACAAAGCCATCGATACGCGGTAATGTAAGCTTTCTTATCATTCCTAATACGCCACAATATTCCCTATCTCCCGGATCACCTCGTTCTGAATAAATCACTTTTCCGGTTATATTTTTCTTCATCCAGGCAGTCATATATGCCGATTGAAACCAGAAATTTAATGTTATGTCCGGTCTTATCTCTAACAATACTTTCTTAATATCTTGATGCCTTGTAATCAACCTGAATACATTTACTTTCCTGTCTGGCAAATAAATATATTTAACTCTATCATCTAATATATAGCAGTTATTATCAGCACAAATTGAAACAAGAGTTACATCATGACCTCTTTCAGCCATAGCATTTGCAAGCATGACATTCTGTTTTTCGGCTCCTCCAAATCCATGAAGATACGATAAAAATACAATTTTCATATCATCTACCACACACTGCCATATATTGACTACTTACCTTTCACAGGAAACTAATATTTTTGCCGGAACTCCCGCTACACTACAGTTTTCCGGAATGTCACGCGTTACCACTGCGTTCGCGCCAATTTTAACATTTTTTCCAATCCTGGCATTATTTAAAATAACCGCACCCGCACCAATCTCTACTCCATCGCCAATATAAGTTTGCTTTCTTTTATCAGCTTCCGCTATTGTTACATGCTGATATACAACAGCTTTTCCCTCAAAAACAACATTTCTCGCAAATACAATTCCACTCAGACCATGCGGAAAAATTATGGGTTCATTAAATAGACTACATGGACTATTTTCTGTCCCAAGTCCGGTTCCGGTTGTTGCTCCAAACTTAGATTCCTGCCGCTTTATCCACAAGAGGCAGTACTTTAAAAAGATACCCCCCCGAGCATTTTGAATGGCTAACCTTCTTTTCCAATACTTTTTTAAATTCAATCTGTATTCATATGATTCAAGCATATTTATAAACCATTTCTTCATATGAGCATTATCCCTTCAAACATCAAACAGAATCTATTCAGTTTTTTTACCCTCGAATACATATTGAATGCACCAATGAAATTGCTCTCAGCACAAAAAGCATCTTTCTATTTACAGATTCAAGGAAAAAATTTTTAGCTTTTCCCAAATACTTTCTTACTTCTGCGTTTGTCCAGTCAGGATATTTCTCTTCATAACGTACTATAAACTTCCTGATTTCTTTTCTTTTTTTCCGGGCTTTACACATCATCAATACACCACCATATAATAAATCTGTAACAGATTTGTTTTTTACTGCCTCCGGATATTTTTCTCCCAATGACTTTTCAATAATTCTAAAGGCTGACTCCAGGTCACGCTCATCCAGCTTTGTATTATTTGACAGCGATGATGCTCTTTGTACATAATGGTACAATGGTCTTTTATAGTAATAAACACTACCACAGGCTTCGATTGCCCTGCTTGTAAATCCTATATCTTCACAACGCCTTAGTTCAGGAAAACGTACTTTTCTATCTCTGCAATTTTGTAATCGATATACCTTTCCAACCGTATGATTCCTGGCAAACTTTATTGCATTTTCTACCGAACAGATGCCTTCTTCGCCACAGTACATAGATGGACTTACATACTGTTTTTTGTCCGTCTGAATATACAAATCATAAATCACACAATTAACATTCTCTTTTTCAATTATGGTATTTATTTCATCCAGAAAAGAATACTCAATCCAATCGTCATTATCTAAAAAAACAATCCATTCCCCCTTCGCAGCTTCCATTCCTATGTTACGTGCGCATCCGGGACCAGAGTTTTTTTCTGTTGTAAGTACCCTTAAATTCAATTCTGTCATTTTCTGAAATTCTAAAAGTTTTTTATAAGAATCATCCGTAGAGCTATCATCGACCAGGATAACCTCAAAACCTTTATAATTTTGTCCTTCCAGGCTTTTAAAATATTCTTTCATCAATGAAAAAGAATTATAAACTGGTGTCACAACAGAAAATTTTACAGATAAATTATTATCTTTCACATCCTCTTTCCAGCCAGATTTAATTAACTCTCTGCCTTTATCCTTATTTGACTCCACTGGAACCACATACATCCCCCGATGCCCTTCAAACACAGAGTCAAAACAAATCATATCCCCCCTATGACTCCACCTCGGATGTAAATCACATCTGGTGTCATTGTCGTATTTAAAGGATGCAAATACCCTCGCAATGGTGGTGTTTTCCGTTTTTCTTTCATTGCCGTCCATCAGGTTGATGCTTGCGACTCGTGCCCGATTCGGATAGGAGTCGGTAACAATTAATTTCCTGTCCGGGCTATAACTTGGATGACCATCATTACTAAACTGTGACCAGCAATGAATGTATTCCTGCGTCTTATCCGTCATTAAATAATAGCCGGGTCCGCCATCCTTCTTATTCTCGAAAGCAAGAATCGTCTGATCATCTTTCCAGAAGCAATGACTGACCATATCATCATCTGAGAGGACATACATATCCGAGCCATCAATATTAAATGTAATCAGCCGTGTGTACTTTCTCTGCCCCACAAACCAACGATACAGAACCATGCACCGCCTGCCATTCGGACTAAGCATCAGATGATTGACCTTATGAACAGCTCCCTTTTCCTGCATCTCCGGGCGAGGCTGGAATGTTGCAAAATCTTTGTATGCAAAAAGATCCGTAATTTCTCCGGTCTCCAGATTAATTTTCCACACTGCGGTTGCATCTGGTAACGCAATGTCTTTTGTCTTTTCCGGTACATTATAGTAACCATATCCAGGGCGAAGATTATAGAGACGAGAAAAATCAAGTGTCAGTGCAATTTTTCCATCTGCAGATACAGTATAAACAGGCGCCTGGATGATTCTCTCTTTTCCTGTTGCCAGTTCCAGGATTACAGCCACATAATTACCGTTGCGATAATCATTGTAAAGAATCTGGGATGAAAAGTCCGGCCCCAGCCACTGAAGCATACAACCTTGCTGAACATTCCAGGATCTGGTTTCTGCAATTTTTTTAACTCTATTCGGATCATTCTCAGATAAGCAGGTATCAATAAGCAGAATATCCGCTTTTTCTTCAGGACTCACATCAGACCACGTATCATTTGCACGCATGCAAAGTATATAGCGGTCGGTAATATCCCACGGAGACTTGTCATAATAGCCAAAGAAATATTCATGCCTGGAATCATCCGGTGAGATACGGATAATTTTTCCTTCGCTTTTAATCTTTGGCGAAATAGCATACATAAACCTTTGATAGACCCTTTTGATGTATTTTTTTACACCCGGAACTTTGTTTAATTGATAGTTTATTTTCTGTTCAAAACTCATTTCTTTTTCTTTCTGTTATTTCCTCAAAACCTTCCGATAAACCCAATTCTGCACCCCAACCGGCATAACATACATTCCCATCTGCGCCACGGCGACCATCACATAATTTCCAAAGGAACTATACCCCATCTTCCAGAATTTCTTAATAGTAGCAATATAGCTCCATGTATTTTCCCAGCTCTTTCTCCGCACAGCCAGTTCATTGGAACTGCGGAACCAAAGCAGGGCCTCGTCGATATTTTCAGCCTTATACCCTTTAAAAAGCATCCGGCCGAATAAATCCACATCCTGGTTCCGTTTGAAATCGCCATACCCGCCTTCTGCCAGCACGGCGCTCCTTCGATACATTACGGCTGGATGATTGAAGGCGGAGCGTTTCTTCGCATAATTATATATGGCTTCTGATGTGACAGGCACCCTGCGCTGTGAGATAATATTGGACGGTTCTCCCACGAATTCATCAATGTGAGCTCCCACAATCGCAAGCTCCGGCTTCTCTGCAAATCGCTTTAACTGTTTCTCACATCGGTCCGGTTTACTTATGTCATCTGTGTCCATACGGGCCACAAGCTCATTCCGGCAGGCTTCCAGTCCTCTGTTCAGGGCCAGGCCGAGGCCCAGATTAGTCTCATTCACAACGATATGGAGCGCGTCTTTGTACTTCTCTACCACCGTATACAGCTCAGTGGTCAGCGGTCCGTCTTCCACCAGCACAATCTCATCCGGCTTAATGGTCTGGTTTATCATGGAATCCAGGGCAAGCTGCAAATATTCGGGATGCTCTTTTTTATAAAGCGACATTAACACACTGTATTTTTCCATTAAGTCTGTCCTTCGCACTCCCTGATCAGTTTCCTTGCGCGGATCTGCAAAGCATCATATTCCTCTCTGCTCACCTTCCCGGCCTTCAGAAGCGCATCTCCGTAATCATCCGTCACATCAAGCTCCGCACTGCTTTCGCTCTTTCCGAATACCTTCTTAACGGTTAACCACACTATTTTCAAATCTCCTGAGAAGCTCACTTTTTCAATATATTTCAAATCCCAGTTCATCTTGTCTTCCCAGGTTATGGCATTTCTGCCCATCACCTGGGCAAGGCCGCTCAGTCCCGGTCTCGCCGTATGGCGCATCCGCTGTTCATCAGACATGAAAACCATATCCCTTACAAGCTGTGGCCTGGGGCCGATTATACTCATATCGCCTTTCAGAATGTTAAATGCTTCCGGAAGCTCGTCCAGGCTGGACCTGCGAAGCCAGGTTCCTGCAGGTGTAAGTCGCTCCCTGTCCGGCAGCAGATTTCCGTTTTCATCCCTTTCATCTGTCATTGTTCTGAATTTATACAGATAAAAGATCTGTTCTCTTCCCGTCTTTGGGTCAATGCGACCGGGCCGCGGCTGTCTAAAGATAACCGGAGTTCCCAGCCTGCACCTTACAATCAATGCGACAATTGCATACAGCCAGCAGAATGCCGTCATGGCAAGCAGGGCGCAGATAATATCCAAAACTCGTTTTATATACTTTTCGTAGAAGCCTTTCTGCCTCCAAAACTTCATAGACGGACTTTAACCCCTGTTTATTTCTACTTTAGAAGTCACTTCGTATTTCCTTTTATCCAAAATCCGGTATGGAATGAAATCACACAGCAAAACTGCCTTATTCAAAGCAGGCTCTGATCACGTCAATGACCACGTCCTGCTGCTTTGGTGTCATCTTGTTATCGCTGGGCAGGCAAAGGCCTCTGTTGAAAATGTCCATACCCACATCTACGGTTGCGCCTTCGATATAAGCGTTTGTCATTGCTCTGCCGCTGCCGTTTCTGGTGATAAATCCATTCATTCTGTAAATAGGCTGCATATGCATGGGCTTCCAGATGGGTCTGCCCTCCCCATGGATGGAAGCGATTGCCTCCAGGATCTCCGTGGGACAGGACTTCCCTATCTCTTTCACATAGCAGACATCCGTTTCACCTCTGATCTGCCTGCACATGGCCTCTCTGTCTACGATCAGACAGCTCAGCCAGAAGTTCGGCTCACTGTTCTCTGCATCGTATGGATTCATCCTGACCGGAAGTCCTCTCAGTCCTTCCCTGTACCGCGTATAAATTGCCTTCTTTTGGGCGATATGCTCTTCCAGATGCGGATACTGTCCTCTCACGATACCGGCTATCACATTGGACATCCGGTAATTATATCCCAATTCTTCATGCTGGTACCATGCGGCGGCCTCTCTGGCC
>JAAWLQ010000121.1 GCA_022797995.1 Lachnospiraceae bacterium | reverse complement strand
GTCTCCTTCCGGATTCAGATGAAGGCACCTGCGAGTGAAAATGAAATCAAAGACGCCTATGCCTACAATAGTGTGTTCTTCTCATCCTATGTGGCAGGGCAGGCGGAGACCAGCAGAGCTACAGTCAGCAGCAACTCCGTCCGGGTAGGCGTAAGCCGTCCGGAGAGACTGGAGATAGTGAAACGCACCGCAGGCGTGGTGCCCACAGACCTCCAGAATGAGAAATTCGCCTTCCGCCTCTCCGAGAAATATACAGAAGGCGGAGAGCCCCAGTACCTGGCCTTCCAAGCTTACGATCTCTACAAGGCGGATAAAAACGCCGGATGGGTGAAGCAGGAGGGAGAACTCCACGCCACAGATGAGAACGGTTATCTCTACCTGAAAGCCGATGAAAAAGCGGTCTTCAAGGTGGCGGATACGGACCGCATCCTTGTGGAAGAGAAGCCCAGCGTATTCTGGGAATCCAACCCGGCTCCCGGTGAGACCGTAAAGGAAGAGGTTTACAGAGAAGAGACCGTTGACGGGCAGAACCGGAGAGTGCGCGATGAGAACGGCGATATTCATGTGCGGACCTGGACCAATACCTACCGCCCTGTAGTTTACGTGCAGAAGGACCTGGCGGCCGTTCCCGGCAACGTCACACTTTCCGAAGCTGACAAGACCTTCACCTTCAAACTGGAGGTAGAAAAGAACGGAGAATACAAGCCCCTTGCAAACGCGGAATTCTGGTACGTGGACAGCGTGCTTCTGGACGGAGGCGTCCCCACCAGAGTCAATAGAGACGGCGAAGTCTGGACAGAAGAGAACGGCAGACTTGACACAAAGAGAACTGCGTCAGACGGTACCTTCACCATCAAAGAAGGTCAGATCATAGCGCTGTTCCCCGGTGTAGCGGGAACGAAATACAGGCTGACCGAGGAGAACCTGGATGAGTACGGTTATGGCATGAACCAGAATCAGAACTGGTACTGCACCAAATCGGAAGTAACCGGAACCATTCCGGCGGAGGGATGCAGCGAGACCATCACCAACTACTACAGATGGAAAGACCTGTATCTGACCAAAAAGATTACCCATCAGGATCCGGCGGAATGCACTCAGAACTTTACCTTCCAGATCATAGAACTGGAGCTGGATGAGAACGGCAGACTAAAGCTGGATGCACAGGGGAATCCCATCGAGGTAAAGAAACTGGATGCCAGTGGGAATCCCATGCTGGATAGCAATGGAAACCAGATAACGGCCACAGCGGGAAAAACATGGAGACTGCAGAGCACAGAAGGAGCCAACGGCACAGGAACTGTCGCCTCCGGAACGCTGGACAATGAAGGGAAATTCACATATGCCTTAGCCGGGAAGACCGCTATTATCAGCGGTCTGGAAGCAGGCAGGTACTACATGGTGAAGGAGATGGCGATAGAGGCGGATCAGACCACAGGCGTCGTCCTTTATCAGCCGGTGAAGGATTCGGAAGAATTCAAGCTTCCTCCCTACAGTGTGAAAAAGGAAGTGACCATCACCAACGATTATCTGAAACGGCCGCTGTCTGTGACGAAGACAGTCAGCGGAGAGAAAAGTCCGGACGTTCAGGATCCTGAATTTGAATTCACCATTCAGGTCAATGGTCAGCCTTTGCCTACAGGAATCCACTATACGGTGACGAAGCAGGGAGAGATAGTCGCAGAGGGAACGACGACAGGTACGGATGGAAAATTCAGGCTCAGAGACGGCCAGACCGTGACCTTTAAGGATGCGGGAATGCTGGGAGACAGCTTTGAAGTGCGGGAGACTCCCTTTGGGGGATATGATCAGGTGTATCCTGCTAACGGTGGAGCAGCAACCAGTACCTTGTCCGGAGAAGGCGGTAAGGCCTCCTTTGTAAACGGAATGCCAGGTACACTTCGCATCAGTAAGGAGTATGTGAATGCCGGGACAGATGCTTCTGCAAGAGCAATCATAGAAAGGTGGATAAATACAGGTAGTAATGTGGAGGGAAGTGTAGATGAACGGGCAGTAGAACTCCTTCTGGAACTGACAGTTGGCTCAAATATTATTACATGGCCGCCGAGAAACATGACCATGGAGACCATCGACCAAAACGGCAATCAGGGAAGCGTTCTGTGGGAAGCTGGAAAACCTCTTAAAATATCACCGGGGGTGACAGTATTAATTTCTGTGGGTAACATTCCCATATCTTACAACCTGAAGGAGGTGGAATCGAGCCAGAAGAGAATTGTAAAATTTGATACTCAAAATGGTTCGGTGTACTACCTGCAGATCAGCCAGAAATATCCGGCCGATAACGGTTCCATTACAGGAACAGTGTTGAGTAATCCAAACGCCACTATCGTCAACGAGGTAAAAACATTGACATTCACCGGCTCCAAGGTAGGAAAGCAGATGACTTCCGCCTCCAGTGAAGTACCCACAGGAGAGAAGCTGGTATGGCGGCTGGAGAGATACGAGAATGGAAGCTGGATCCCGGCAGAGGGAATCAGCTATGCAGTCTTTGATGATGCGGGCACACCAATTTCCAATGAGGTGAAGACCACCGAAGCGGACGGGAAAATTACCCTGATGAAGACGGACAGTCACTATCCGGAAGTGTGGTTTACAGAGAACACAGTGCATATCAACCTGTACAACGCGATAACTACAGAAGTTCTCAATACCCTGAACCATGTAAACGAAAAACCTTTATTGCGTCTGGTGGAAGTACCGGAGGAATCCGGAAAACAATGGGGGATGTTGGTAGGTTATGGAACAAAGGAAAATGATTCCTGGAGTTGGGATGCAAATTTAACGGATCCAGGAGACCAGGTGAGAACCTTCTTCAACTCCAACAGGAAGTCTTCCATAGAGATCGAGAAGTACATGGAGACCAAATCCTACCAGGAATTCACCATGATACTGGAGCAGGTGGTGGCTGTTGACGGTTCTGCCAAAGACATAACGCCGGCAAATTATGAGGATAAAATCCTGAAATCCGAACCCAGAGGCGGCATCTCCTATACCATCCATAACGTGGACGGTACGGAGGTAACCGGCAATAAGAACGGAACCACCGGACCCGGCGGAGAGATTCAACTGAAAGCAGGACAGTACGTGATACTGGATGTGCCGGACGGCACCCTGTGGACCGTGTCCGAGGATGTATACGCCACACAGAACTATGAGCTGAAAGACCTTGCGCCGTATATAAAGGATCCCGGCGGGAAGCTGACCAGACTGGACGATAACCTGATGTTGATCAATCTGCCTGCGGCCATGCGGTATACGCTGGTCTATGATGGGAACGGGGAAGGTGATGGCGTTAGCAACGTGCCGGCACCTATGACAGTTGATGTGAACAGCACGGCGGAAGCAGCTGATTTTATCATATCGAGTGGAGTTCCTGTCAGAGAGGGCTATGTATTCAAAGGTTGGGCAAAAGTGCAGAATGCTGCAAGTCCTGAGTATGGAGCAGGAAGTCCGATTCAACTTACTTTAGACAAACTGACGATGACGCTGTATGCGGTGTGGAAGAAGCTACCTAAGTATGATTACATTTTGTACTTTAATGGAAACGGAAAGATGATTAAAAAGGGAGATGATGGAAAGCCGGTACAGCAACTATCCAGCCGTTCGTCGAACAAAAATACTCCTTCCTATGCATTAACAATTCCAAAGGAGATTATTTCAGGAGAGAATGGATGGACTCTATTAGGATGGAGTGAGACTAAAGATGCTACCGAACCACAATATCTTCCTGGTGCACGCGTTACTTTGCATTGTACCGATGTGGAGAGTGAAAGTGATACAGTGACAACAACAAAAAACCTCTATGCAGTGTGGAGAGACGATTCAATAACAGTTACAATGTCCGCTGATAAAACAACAGTTACAGGGGGAGAGACTCTTACGTTCACTATTACCGTTATGAATAATGTTTCGAGACCGATTGATGTGACTATAAAGGATATACTTCCTTATGGAATGAATTATAAGGAGAGTAGTCCTGAAGACTGTTACGACGAAAAAACTGGTACTGTGATGTGGAATAATATCACTGTAAGTGGCGGGGAATCAAGGGAAATAACTTTAGTAGTGACGGTAAATGATAATGTATATGGAAGTCTCGTGAATTTGGCCGAAGTCGAATGGGAGGCCAAAGAGGTAAAAAGCAACTCGGTTACAATATCGGCGAGACCGAAACAGAGCAGTTACTAAAATCATAGTGATGGAAAGGAGGAACGGCGCTTCCGATGTCCGGAGGCGCCTGAAATAAAAATGAATAAATTTTATAAAAAAATGATATCCTTCCTGGCCGTCATATGCTGCCTGGCAGGAGGCATGACAACCGTATCTGCAACGGAAAGCGATAATGTAGCTCCCCATGTCACCTTTACCAACGAACCCAATCTGTCCCCGGACTTGCGCGTCACCAAAACGGTTCAGCCTGCGGTTGCAGGTTATGAGGTTCCGGAGTATGCAAAGTTTCAGTTTGTGCTGAAACTGAACGGAGAGATTGCCCCGGGAGAAAAGTACATCCTGACTGACCGGAACGGAGAGATTATCAGGAAGGCAGGAGACAAGGTAATCGACTTTGAGACAGACGAGAATGGTGTATTTACGCTGGAGAACGGCCAGACTGCCACATTCGAGTATGTGGGGAACAATGTCCCTTATGAAGTGACCGAGCGGAATACGTATCTCTGTCCCCTGAAGGTGGTGAAAGAGGATCCGGAAGACCCGGAAAACCCAGAGGTAACAGAGAGTCCAGAGGACACGGAGAATCCGGAAGAAAGTACGAAGAATGAGTACCAGCTCGACCCTGCCGGCTATGTCCTGTATCGGAGGGACAGCAAAGGAAAAGAAACGTTGCTACATCAGGAATACAGATATCAGCTGCGGGGTATGGCAAAAGACGGCTATGCGCCTGTGTCTCCCATAGGCGGAAGCAGCGGAACCGTGGTGCCGGACATGGAGACCCTAAAGTTCGTCAACCAGTATACGCCGAAGGACCTGAGTGCCACAGAGTTGAAGGTGACGAAGAACATTTTGTTTCCGGCAGGATATCAACTGCCGCAGGCTGTAATATTTAATGTCTTCTGGTTCCATCTGGAAATGGAGGACAGCGCCAACCGGGAATATACAGTACTCGACCCGATAAATGAATGGGTAGAAACGGTACGCCGCACAGACGACGAAGGAGATTTCTATTTATTCCCGGGTGAGACGGCAGTTTTCGCGGATGTACCCGGAGATACGGGATACAGAGTGTCGGAGATAGTGACTCCTGTTCCGGAAGAGATATCTCCCAGAGCTGGAAGCGGCGGGACAGGAGGCATACCGAAGGGCTGTCCTGCCGGTTGGTGGCCTGTGGGAGAGGTGGTGAGAGAGGGAGATAAAATACCTCCATCGCCGGTGATATTTACCAACGCAAATACATCCTTCCGGGTGCGGAAGACCATGGATGACAACAGCGAATCGGAGAATGTGGAGTTTACCTTCCAGCTGTTGGATGCCCAGAACAATCCCATAGCAGGAGCGGTTTACTACCGTTACAATATTTCCACGAAAGAGCTTTTGCCATGTCAGAATGGTTCTTCAGGCGGAGGTATGCCACGGGCAATGTCAAGATGGCCGGAAGAATGGCCCACTGACGAGAACGGCTATTTCCAGCTGGCGGCAGGCGAGGAAGGTATCTTCTGCGGTATCGAGCCCGGAACTGCCTATACCGTGAAGGAAATCGGCAGGCTGATCGAAGTAGACGGCGAGATGAAGGTCGACCCCTCCTATGCGGAACAGCCACCTCAGAGCGGAACTGTAAGCGCCACAGGACAGCTGACGACCCAGAATTTCGTCAACAGCCGGATAGATGTAGAAGGCACTCTGACCGTCACCAAACAGGTGGAAAACGCGGAACAGGAAGGCTCTGCAACAGAGGATGAGTTCCACTTCCTTCTATATAAGAGACTAAAGACAACGACAGATGTAAAAAATGAACTGATAAAGCTGGTGAAGGCCAATAAGGTTTCGGAAAGAGAATTGGGAACCAGCGAGGACATAAAGAATTACAACAGCGAAGAACTCAACACAAAAATCGGAGTCGTACTTGCCAAAGAAGGTCTCAAAGAAGAGCTGGGATGGAAATTGATCCCGCCGACGCCACAGGCATCCGGCACAGCAGGTACCAGAGGAACAGAAGGCACAGAGGGTACAGGTGGAACGGAAGGTACCGGAGTCACAGAAGGAACGGAAGCCTCTGGAACATCAGACAAAAACTGGTATTACAGCGCTGGAGGCCAGAATTGCGAAATCTATATTCCGGTGACAGGCGCCGTATACAGCATAGTGACAGGCGATATCACAGAAAATTACGCCACCGGGGCGGATGCTGAGAAAGGCTGGGGAGCAGGCGAGTTCGTAATCAAAGCCGGCCAGACGGCCAGATTTGCCACCCTTTCCATAGACGGACAGTACCGGGTGGAAGAAGTGGGATTAACAGTGGAATACACCCCGAAGCCCGCAGCAGGATTTGATACCAGTTCCGACACAGAACAGACAGAGGCGGTAATCATCGGCGGAACAGTCCAGACAGTGACCCGAAAGACAGACGGCAGTTACGAGTATATCCAGACAGCCGTGATGCCAAAGGAAGGCCTGGCATTCACCTTCACCAACCTGTATAAACCGAAGAAGGTGGATATAAGGCTCCTGAAAGTAGACGAACAGAATGAACCCCGCCAGGGCGCGGAATTTATGCTTTACCTGAACAAAGGCAAGGAAACGAAGGTGCTTCCGGAAGGCGCAGACGATACCTTCCGCTATATCACGGATAAAGATGGAATTGTCAGTATCGAGAATCTGAAGCCCGGAACCTACTGGCTTTACGAGGAAAAAGCCCCCAGCGGCTACCGGATTCTGACGGACCCCATAGAAATCACAGTTGCCCAGACCCGCACGGGACTGGAGATAAAGGTGGACGGTACTCTCTATAAAGCGTCAAATTTTAAAGGACATAAAGATCCGATAGCGACCGGAAGCAGTACGGTAAGCGCAGTCCTGATTACCACAGATAGAGGAACTGATGCGACCACCGGCAAGGAGCTGAACGACCAGCTTCAACTGACCATACCGAACATCTACCTTTACGAACTCCCCAATTCCGGCGGAAGTGGAATCTACTGGTATTCGATCGGCGGAATGCTGCTGATGATGGCGGCGGCCCTGATCTTATATAGAAAAAACATGAGGGGGGAGGTGCTGAAAGATTGAGAGTGTAGCGAGAACAAAGAAAGCATCAAGATGTTTCGGCAGCCGTTCCTGCCGGGGGAGACCGGATGCAGATGTACCGGAAACGCCGGAAGACCTGGAGATACATGAAAGGTTTTGTCTGGGTAACCGGGGATGACAACCGGACTGGATAGAAGGACGGGCAACCGGACAGAAGCCGGACTAATGGCCCGGATAGCCGGACCGGACGGGAAAGCATCCCGGAGTACGAAAGATACATAGCGGACGGATACACGAAAGGAAACTGTAAATTAAGAGCAAGAGCAAGGCAAAAAGAAAGGAAAGAAAAAATGAAAAAGATGAAGAAGATTCTGGCCTTTGTGATGGCAATGGCGATGGTCCTGGGGATGTCGGTGACGGCGCTGGCGGCAAATGGTGATGGACATCGTGACGAAGATGATACGGCTACAGTCACTATTACAGGTATTGATCCAGTTAAGAGTGATGAACCCAATGTTTATCCTACAGTAACTTTATACCGAATTGCGAAGGGTGAGTATGACAGCGATTTTAAAGGTTACAGTTGGGCAACGGGTGTTAATCAGGAAGTAAAAGATGGCAATATTGTTCTGGATGTTGCTGCTGTTGCAGGCAAACTTCAGGCAGGAACAATTACCCAGTTAACGGAAGTGGATAATGAAAATGATAACGGTGTAGTAAGCTCCAAGATAGAGAAGGGAACTTTTACAGCAGAAGTACACGCAGGTGCCTATATTGCTATTATCAGTGGTGGCGGCAAGACCGTGTATAATCCCATTCTTTTAACAGCTACTTATGGTGAAAATGGTGCTGATCTGGTGGGCGGCAGTGTAGGTACAGGCGATACGTACAATTCCCTTTATGGCTCAAGCGCAGTTACCAAAAAGTCAAGTGCATCTGTTGATAAGACTGTAAATGTACCTAACGACCAGAAGGATGGTGAAAAGAATACTGCTTCTGTTGGTGATGTGGTTGATTACACAATTACGCCGGAGATGCCCAGTTATCCTGCAAGCGCAGTTAATAAGACGGTCTATATTACTGACCAGATGAGTGCAGGCTTGACATTTGATTTTGAAACTCTGAAAGTCCTTCTCGATGGAACAGCTGTAAGTTCGGCATATGATACAGCTGAGGGAAAAACCGATGTGAAAGTGTTTAAGAACTCAGAAGACAAAGAAATTGCCAGAGCAATCAAGGTAAACAATGGATTCAGACTTACTTTTAACTATGACAATTTAGAGGATAAAACGACAGGAGGAATCCCGACCAATCTCAATCTGACAGTTACGTATAGTGCGGTACTGAATGACAATGCAGTAGTTGGCAGTGCTGGAAATACGAACGAAGTAAAGATGCATTATACGAATAACCCCAGTAAGGGTGAATCTTATAAGGATCCTGAGAAGCCTGAACCTACAGATCCGGAGTACGAGGATGTCACGGATGAAGATACAGAAGATCACACAGTATACTCCTATCAGCTCGCTTTTAAGAAAGTAGATGCAGAAAATAATACCACTACACTGAAAGACGCTGTTTTCGGAATTTATGCTGAAGGAACGGAAGGGGTAGATGGAACAGTTGTCGAATCCAGTCTGGTAGATGTTGTTACAACAAACGAGAGCGGTTATGCGGTATCCAGTAAAGTGGCGAAAGGTGATTATTATGTTAAAGAACTTACAGCACCCAACGGATATTCACTGAGCAGCACAGTAACAAAGGTAACAGTAGATTATGCAACAGCAACCAAGACAACGACAGCTACAGTAAGAATATATACCGCCACAGACAATGGAACTCCTCAGGTAGGATGGTTAAGGAAAGTCGATAATGTTGATACCTTCTGTCAGTTAAGCGAGTATAAGTACAAAGATGGAAAGATAGTTGATTCAAATGATACTGAGGTAACAGGTGTAACTGCGGCATATATTGGCAGCGAAACCAGAGAGACAAATGTAGTTCAAACGACAGAAACCGCTGGCGCAGGTACTGTTTTATTAGGTGGAGAAGGAATCACCAACACAAAACTTTCCTCCCTGCCTTCCACCGGTGGCATTGGTACCACAATCTTCACCATTGGCGGATGTGCCATCATGATTCTGGCAGCAGGCCTGTACTTTGCAAGCCGCAGAAAGTCTGCGAAATAAGCAGAGAAGACTGAGCGAATGGTGCGATTCCGGATCTGAACGGGAAAAGGATCCGTGAAAGATGGAACACGGAACACGCTTCCCTGAGAAGCAATCCAAAAGATATCATGCAGTTCATGCAGGATATAAAGGAATTGTTAAAAACTATTTTTAGCAATTCCTTCGTACAAAAGATAAGAGCCACCGGTTCACCGGAGTCCATCCGGTGAACCGGACCAACAAAAGGACCAAAGAGAAATGAATATTTCTCCGAAAAGCATCAAAGCCCCGGGGCGGCACGTCCGCCCCGGGAAAGCAAAAAGACCGGGAGGCAAAGAGAGAATCATTCAACCTGAAAGCCATTGCACCATGCCCTGCGGATGTGGAATAGTCAGGAAGAAAACTCCACCGGAAGTATTCTGGTGAACCGGACAAAAGCACCAAAGAGAAAAATATTTCTCCGAAAAAGCATCAAAGCCCGGGAGCGGCACGTCCGCCCCGGGAAAGCAAATGATTTTGTCCTGAGACAGAATAAGTATAATATCCCTGAAAATACAACAACAAGGAGAGAGCGGATGAGAAAACATATAACCACCATCATAGTCTGTACCATGTTTGCAGCCGGTCTGTCCCTGCTGCTGTATCCCTTTGTATCCAACCAGTGGAACAACTACAGACA
>JAAWLQ010000120.1 GCA_022797995.1 Lachnospiraceae bacterium | reverse complement strand
CTCCAAGCCGGCCAGAGTTCAGGGCGCTTTCGTATCGGACCAGGAAGTCTCGGACGTGGTTGATTTCCTGAAGAATCAGGCGCTGGGGAATACATATGCGGAGGAAATCGAGGAAAAAATCGCCAGCATTGGAAGCTCGGCGGCAGGAGGCGGCAAATCTTCCGAGGGGAGTGATGTGGACGAGCTGTTTGAGAAGGCGGCGCGCCTGATCATTGACAAGGATAAGGCCTCTATAGGAATGCTGCAGAGAGCGCTGCAGATCGGGTTCAACAGAGCGGCCAGAATTATGGACCAGCTCTGCCAGTACGGCGTCGTAGGGGAAGAAGAAGGGACAAAGCCAAGGAAAATTCTTATGAGTCCCGAGCAGTTTGAGCAGCTGCGGGAAGAAGTGCTGTAGGGACGTGACAGCCGGGTGTCCTGTGTGGACTGTTACATAAAAACGTTTGTAACGACTTGCGGATAAAGGGAAATAAAATCGGAAAAGGAGAAAACATGAAGACAGATATAGAAATCGCACAGGAGGCTGTGATGGAGCCTGTTGGCAGAGTGGCGGAAAAGCTGGGAATTCCGGAGGAGGCGCTGGAGTTTTACGGCAGATATAAGGCAAAGCTTTCAGATGAATTTCTGGACAGCATAAAGGACCGGCGGGAAGGAAAGCTGATTCTGGTGACCGCAATTAATCCGACTCCTGCGGGGGAGGGGAAGACTACTACCAGCGTGGGACTGGGACAGGCCTTCGGCAGACTGGGGAAAAAGGCTGTGATCGCATTGCGGGAGCCGTCGCTGGGGCCCTGCTTTGGCGTGAAGGGCGGCGCGGCAGGCGGCGGATATGCACAGGTCGTGCCAATGGAAGAGCTGAATCTTCACTTTACCGGTGACTTTCATGCGATTACCTCCGCCAATAACCTTCTGGCAGCATTGCTGGACAATCATATTCAGCAGGGAAACGAGCTGCAGATTGACACAAGGCAGATTGTGTGGAAGCGCTGTCTGGATATGAATGACAGAGTGCTCCGGAATATCGTGGTAGGTCTGGGGAACAAGACGGACGGCTTTGTCAGAGAGGACCATTTTGTCATTACGGTGGCCAGCGAAATCATGGCCGTATTATGTCTGGCCGAGGATATGCAGGATTTGAAAAAGCGCCTGGCCAGGATTATCGTGGCGTATAATTATGCGGGCAAACCGGTGACAGCAGGAGATTTGCAGGCCACGGGCGCCATGGCGGCGCTGTTGAAGGATGCGCTGAAGCCGAATCTGATTCAGACGCTGGAACATACGCCGGCGCTTGTTCACGGAGGCCCTTTTGCCAATATTGCCCATGGATGCAACTCCGTCAGAGCTACAAGGACGGCCTTGAAAATGGCGGACTACTGTATCACCGAGGCCGGATTCGGCGCGGATCTGGGTGCGGAGAAATTTTTTGACATTAAATGCCGTATGGCCGGTTTCAGGCCGGATGCGGCAGTACTTGTTGCAACAATCCGCGCTTTGAAGTATAATGGAGGGGTAGCCAAAGACGAATTGAATCGGGAGAATCTGGATGCTCTGAAAAAGGGCATTGAGAATCTGGAAAAGCATATTGAGAATCTGCAGAAGTATGGTGTACCTGTGGTGGTGGCGCTGAATGCCTTTGCCTCTGATACGGAGGCGGAGAGGGAGTATGTGCGCGGCTTCTGCGAAGCAAGACAATGCGAATTTGCCCTGTCCGAGGTGTGGGAAAAGGGCGGCGGGGGCGGTATTGCGCTGGCGGAAAAGGTTTTGGAGACGCTGGAAAAGAAAGAAAGCCATTTTCATGTATTGTATGAGGATGACTTGCCGCTGGCAGATAAGATACGCAGGGTGGCGGCGGAGATTTATGGCGCGGGGAGTGTGACTTTTTCCGGCGCTGCGAAGACACAGCTGCGGAAGCTGACTGAGCTGGGATTCGGGCATCTTCCTGTCTGCATGGCCAAGAATCAGTATTCACTTTCGGATAATCCAAAGCTTTTGGGACGGCCGCGGAATTTTGAGCTTACGGTCAGAGAAGTGTATGTATCGGCGGGAGCCGGATTTGTGGTGGCGCTGACCGGAGATGTGGTGACAATGCCCGGCTTGTCCAGAAAACCTGCCGCTTACGGAATTGACGTAAGTGACGACGGGGTGATAACAGGTTTGTTTTGATGTCCGCTGACGCGGACGGACGGGAGAAAATATGAAATGTCCCAATTGTGGGGAGGAAATGGCCGAGGGGGCTTTGTACTGTGAACATTGCGGCGAAGATATTCATATGGTACCCGATTTTGAACCGGAGCTGGAACGAAATATAGAGCAGTCCATCAGTAATATTCTGGAAGAGCTGCACACAGATGAAGACATGGAGCCCTTTGAGGACTATGAAGAGGAACCGGAAGAACTGCAGGAAAACGGCCGAAGGAAAAGGAGAATCTGGCCGAAGGTACTGCTGGTGTTTTTCCTGTTGCTTCTGGCGGCGGGCGGCGGTGCGGCATGGTATTTGTACGGATATTATTCCGAGGAGTATCAGGTAAATAAGGCTGTGCAGTTTGTCTCTCTGGGCAGATTTGACGAAGCGATTTCCTGCTATAATCGTGCGCTGGAACTGGACAGTGACAATATAGAGCTTATTTTCAGCCTTGCGGACGTGTATCTTCTGAAGAACAATAAAGTGGAATATGAGTATCTGCTTCGGGAGATTATCAAAAGCAAGAATGCCACGGCGGAGCAGCTTGACGGTGCATACGGGAAGCTGATTGCCATTTATCGTGACAGAGAAGATTACCAGACAATAAATGCGCTGCTGGTGGCCAGCGGAAATGAAGCTCTGATTTCCGATTATCAGGGATACATTGCAAGAGTACCAGAATTCAGTATCAATGAGGGATATTATACCAGCATTCAGCCGCTGAAGCTTACTGCAGACAGCGAGGGGAAGATTTATTATACCATGGACGGAACAGAGCCCACGGAAGAAAGTACGCCTTATACGGCGCCCATTATTCTGGAAAACGGCGATTATATAATAAAGGCGTTTGTGGTGAATGAGAAGGGCATTGCAAGCGATGTGGTGACAAAGGAATATCATATTGAGAACAATGAAATTCTGCCGCCGGAAATAAGTGTGCTCAGCGGAGAGTATAATATTCCAATGTACATCGAAATCACAAGTGACGATATTGAGAATATTTATTATACCACGGACGGAACAGATCCGACATACTCATCCAACGCGTATACGGGACCGATTCCAATGCCTCTGGGCAGATCAAATTTTAAATTCGCCAGAATCGTGGATGGTGTTACCGGAACAATTGAGGAGAGAACCTATTATCTGATTCTGAATACGGATTTTACGCCTGAGCAGGCGGTGGCTTCCGTGGTGGAATATTCCATGAATACAGGTAAGATTTTCGATGCCACAGGGCATTTTGATGAGTCCGGAGACACTTATCAATACGAGTATCTGTATGTGAGAAATATCAACAGAGTAAATGATTTTTATGTGATAGCGGAAACCTACAGAACAGTGGATGGTAAAGTTACCCGAACGGGAAATAATTTTGCCGTAAACGTTTATACGGGGGAAAGATTTAAACTTCAGCGGGAGGACAACGGCCGTCTGAGTTTGATTGAGATAGAAATAAAAGAAGATTCCCAGGAAGAGGAATAGAGAGGTGGATTATGTACAGAATCGTAAAAAGAGAAGAGCTTACCACAAATATTTACCTGATGGATGTGGAGGCAGGAAGAGTCGCGGCAAAATGTCAGCCCGGCCAGTTTGTCATTGTTCGTACGGACGCGGAGAGTGAGAGAATTCCGCTTACGATCTGTGACTATGACAGGGAAAAGGGAACGGTAACCATTGTATTTCAGTGTGTGGGAGCCGCCACGCACATGATGGCGGCGCTGCAGGAGGGGGACGCGTTTCATGATTTTGTAGGACCGCTGGGCTGTCCGTCCGAGCTGGTTAAGGAGCCGCTGGAAGACCTGAAAAAGAAGAGAATCCTGTTCGTGGCAGGCGGTGTCGGCGCGGCACCGGTATATCCCCAGGTGAAATGGCTTCATGAAAAGGGTGTGGCCGCGGATGTAATCGTGGGAAGCAAGACAAAGGACCTGCTGATACTGGAAAAGGAAATAGAAGCGGTGGCCGGAAATCTCTACATAACCACCGATGACGGTTCTTACGGAAGAAGCGGCATGGTGACCCAGACCATCAAGGACCTGGTGGCGGAGGGAAAGCAATATGATGTCTGTATCGCCATAGGCCCCATGATTATGATGAAGTTCGTCTGCCTGCTGACCAAAGAATTAAATCTTCCTACCGTTGTCAGCCTGAATCCTATCATGGTGGACGGTACCGGCATGTGCGGCGCCTGCCGTGTGACTGTGGACGGGAAAGTGAAGTTCGCCTGTGTGGACGGACCGGAGTTCGATGGTCACGGAGTAAATTTTGACGAGGCCATGAGACGGCAGACCCTCTATAAGACAGAGGAAGGAAGAGCCATGCTGAAGCTGGAAGAAGGCGATACTCATCACGGCGGATGCGGGAATTGTGGCTGAGTGTAGAGTTTTATAACTTGTCCTGCAATTTACAATGGGTGGCCATTTCATGTCATAAGGTCTAAAGAATTACAATAAATTGGATTTATCTGATGGAGAAGGACAGGTCATTTTGACGATTGATTGGCGTCAGACCGAGGTTATCAGATAACAGAATATATGGAGGTTTGAGAATAAATGGATGTTTTGACGAAAATTCCCGTGCGGGAACAGGACGCGAAGGAGCGTGCAGCCAATTTTGAGGAAGTATGTCTGGGATATAATATGGAAGAGGCACAGGCCGAGGCCGTGAGGTGCATTAACTGCAAGAATGCCCAGTGTATCAAGGGCTGTCCTGTGGCAATTAACATTCCGGGATTTATCGAGAAAGTAAAGGAAGGCAATATCGAAGAAGCCTACCAGATTATCAGCGAGGCCAGCGCGCTTCCCGCTGTCTGCGGCCGCGTCTGCCCTCAGGAGACACAGTGCGAAGGGAAATGTATCCGCGGCATCAAGGGTGATCCCATCTCCATCGGTAAGCTGGAGCGTTTCGTGGCGGACTGGGCCAGAGAGAACGGCATTAAGCCTAACGGTGCCACAGAGAAGAAAGGGAAGAAGGTAGCGGTAATAGGCTCCGGCCCCGCAGGGCTGACCTGTGCGGGAGAGCTGGCAAAGATGGGATATGAGGTGACCATTTTCGAGGCGCTTCATGAGCCCGGCGGAGTGTTGGTATATGGCATTCCGGAGTTCCGTCTTCCGAAGCAGGATGTGGTGGCAAAGGAAATCGAGAATGTAAAAGCGCTGGGCGTGAAGATAGAGACCAATGTGGTGGTGGGAAAATCTGTGACCATCGATGAACTGATTCAGGAGGAAGGCTTTGAGGCTGTCTTTATCGGTTCCGGTGCGGGCCTGCCGAAATTTATGGGCATTCCCGGAGAGAATTCCAACGGTGTGTTTTCCGCCAATGAGTATCTGACCAGAAGCAATCTGATGAAAGCCTTTGATGAAAACTCCACCACACCGATTATGCACAGCAGGAAGGTGGCTGTGGTAGGCGGCGGCAATGTGGCGATGGATGCGGCCAGAACGGCTCTGCGCCTGGGGGCGGAAGTACATATTGTCTACCGCAGGAGCGAGGAAGAGCTGCCGGCCAGAGTGGAAGAGGTTCACCATGCCAAAGAAGAGGGAATCATTTTTGACCTGCTGACCAATCCCACGGAGATTCTTGCCGATGAAAAGGGCTGGGTCACCGGCATGAAGTGCATTCGGATGGAGCTGGGAGAGCCGGATGCCTCCGGCCGCAGACGTCCCGTGGAAATTCCGGGTTCCGAATTTACCATGGAGCTGGATACTGTAATCATGTCCCTGGGAACGTCTCCGAATCCCCTGATTTCTTCTACCACAGAGGGGCTGGAGACCAACAAGTGGAAGTGCATCGTGGCAGAGGAGTCAAACGGACAGACCAGCAAGGAAGGCGTTTACGCCGGAGGAGACGCCGTGACAGGCGCCGCCACCGTTATCTTAGCCATGGGCGCCGGCAAAGCAGCTGCAAGGGGAATCGACGAATACCTGAGCAGTAAGTAACCCGCCCATAGGTTGCTATGAGGCGCCGGCAAAGCAGTTGCAAGGGGAATCGACGAATACCTGAGCGGTAAGTAGAAAAGGAGATAGTATGGTAAAACATATTGTGTTGTGGAATTTTGCAGAAGAGCTTTCCGAAAGTGAGCGGAAGGAAGCCGGAGAGAAGATGAAAGCGCTTCTGGAGCCGATTAAAGAGCTGGTGTCCGGTGCGGTGGAGATCCAGATTGTGAGGAATGAGCTGCCTTCCAGCAACCGTGATATCGCTTTGATTTCTACCTTTGAAACCGTGGAGGCACTGATGACCTATCAGAACCATCCGGCCCATGTGGAGGCAGGAAAATATGTGAGAAGTGTTACCTGCAACAGAGCCTGTATGGATTATGAATTTAGGTAACGGTTCGGAGCCTTTGCCAGAGCAGTTGCGAATTTACGCCGAGTAGTGTCATGTACTTTGTTCTATGTTCATTCTAAAGAGGAAAGTAGGTAGACAGATATGCCGTGGTGTCCAAAATGCAGAAGCGAGTATAGAGAAGGATTTTCGATATGTGCCGATTGCGGCAGCCAGCTGGTGGATGACGAACAGTTTGCCCGTCTGGAAGCGGAGCAGACTGCTGCGAACAGGGCTGTATTTGAAGCCGGAAGCGGGGAGGAATTCGAAGAAGTTGAAGCTGTGGGTGATGACAGCAGACAGGCAGACATGACGGAGAAGCCGCCGGAAGAAGATATCTCTCCCGTAAAAGGTCATGGATTATCCCAATACAGTTCTCCGTATCGGGATAATTCCGAACGGGCAAATGAGAATCGTTCCTCCGCATGGATTCTGATGATTATCGGGGGTCTGGGAATCATTGTCCTGATCCTTGGAGTCACAGGGGTGATTCCTCTGCATTTCAGCAATGCATATCTGTTCTATGGTGTGATGGCCGCCGTATTTATTCTGTTTCTGGTGGCCGGTATCGTATCCATGAAAAACGCCCTGATATTCGAAAAAAGTGCGGAATCGGAGAATTCCCTCAAGGCCACTCTGCTGGAATGGTGCAAACAGAATCTCCATGGGGAAGAACTGGATCTGCAGATTGAAGCAGGCGAAAACGAGGCGAAGGAAGTTCTTTATTTCAAGCGTTTTGAAGCTATAAAAGCCAGGCTGAATCATCAGTTTATGAATCTGGATCAGGGCTTTCTGGAAAAGCTGATTGACGATACTGTCTATGAGATGATTTTCGGAGCAGAAGAGGATATAGCATGAAAGTTCTGGGGTGGACATGCCACTGAGCGGTTACACATTGAGATCAGGGAGAGGAAAAGGAGTCAATTTGAAGATTACCATTGCATGTGTGGGTAAGATAAAGGAAAAATTTTACAGAGACGCTGTCTCGGAATATGAAAAGCGGCTGAGCAGATACTGCAGGCTGGAATTCCTGGAAGTGTCGGATGAAAAAACGCCCGACGGGGCCGGCGCAGCCCTGGAGGAGCAGATTAAGGAAAAAGAAGGAAGGCGTCTTCTGGAGAAAATCCGGGAGGACGCCTTTGTCTGTACTTTGGAGATTGAAGGGAAGCGCCTGACTTCCGAAGGGTTTGCCCACTGGATGGAAGGACTGACGGTAAAAGGGACCAGCCATATTGTGTTCGTCATCGGAGGATCTCTGGGCCTGCATGAGTCCGTGCGCAGGCGGGCGGACATGGCGCTGAGCTTTTCGGACATGACATTTCCACATCAATTGATGCGGGTGATACTTGTGGAGCAGATTTATCGGGCCTTCCGGATTATGCAGGGGGCGCCGTACCATAAGTGAGGTAAGAGTATCAACCAGCAGTTGCAGTATGTCCCCGAAATGAAATATCCCGTCGCTTCCAATATGGCTGAGTCGTATTGTACGATAGATTTATCAACAGGAAAGAATATATACAGACTTAACCTCAAGTTGAATCCTGTGTGTGAAATACAACTTTACAGGTATGGTAAAGTTGTCTGTATTTCCTTATAATGGAGAAAATACATTCGGGCTTTCTGTATAAGGAACAGAACTGAATATCATGGAAGGAGCCTGGAAATGCTGGATATTGTAAAAGCCGGGAAGCAGATTGCGCTGTTCAGAAAAAGCCGGGGATTGACGCAGGAGGATGTCGCCAGGCAATTAGATATAAGCCCTCAGGCGGTGAGCAAGTGGGAAAACGGGCATACGATGCCGGGACTGTCGCTTCTTGTGGAGTTAACGGAACTGTTGGAGTGTACAATGGATCAGATCTTTTTCTCTGCGCCTATATCTGCTCCGAATGCCAATTTTGAGCACATACTGCTGCCATATGCCCCTATTGCGGATTTTTCAGGCAAAAGTTGGCCTCGCAGTATGTCGAAGCCTGCAATCCTGTCTGCCATAAAGCTTTTTATGGGACTTGAGAATCGCAGGGATGCGATGAACCGCCAAATAAATGATGACACCGAATATATTTTGCAGGGAGCATTTTCCGGCATCAGCTTTGGATATTCCTGGGGGTTTGAGGATAATTGGGAGGAATGTCTCGCAGTATATGGATTAACCTGTGAAACTCATGCGAAAGTGGAATATTCTCAGAAAGAGTACATTCGGACGGCAATAGATCATATTAGAAGCGGATATCCTATAATCGTTATACCCAAAGAATATACCGATACGATATTGGCAACAGGGCATTCTGACGCAGGGAGGACTTTGAAAGGAATTCCTTTTTTAGACGGAGATGATGAGAAAAATTCAATTATGTCCTTTGGACAGCTGAAAGATTTTTCGGGATGGTATGAGAAAGATTCGGCTCTGCTCCTTGTTAAACCAGCCTCGGAAGCAGTTTCAGTCGTTGATAAATGTAGAGAAGCCCTGCAAAAAGGATGCAGGCTTTTAGGCAATAAAGTACACAAGTTTGAACAGCCGCTTGTGGGATATGGGTTGATTATTTATGATAATTGGTGTGAGGAGCTTCGCAAAGAAACAAATCAGGAGATGACAGACATTGAATGTATGTTTCCGCATATTTTTATACATTATGAAGGCAAACTTCGGATAAGGCAATTTCTTGAATCCTGTATGCATTTGATACAGGATATTGACAGCAGTGCAATCCAAATTGCAATTTCAAAATACGACGAAATCCTGTCTATCTGTGAAAAATGTATGCATGAGATGCTCCCCAAAACTCCTGAAAATGTCCGGGAAGCCGGGATGAAGCGGCAGGCATATATCGGCATTCTGCAAAGATGCAGAGAATTGGAAGAGGAGGCGCTCACAGCGATGAGCTCTTTTGGGTGAAAGAGTTGATTGGTGATTACTGAGTATATTGTATTTTGCCGGAATACTGTGTATAATAAGAATGAGAGACAGCAATGATATCATAGCACAGTGTTTTCCGGCAGAATTTCTTAAAAGAAGGCAGGCAGAGGAATGGAAAATATAGAAACAAAGCAGACTAAATGGGAAGATTTGAGTATATCAAATGATTTCCTGTTTGGCAAGGTTATGCAGAATCCGGAGTTGTGCAAAGAGTTATTGCAGAGGATTCTCCCGGATTTGAAGATTGAACGTATTGAATATCCGGAATTGCAGAAGAGTATCAATGTAGATATGGACGCCCATGGCGTCAGACTGGATGTGTATGTAAAGGACGACAGGGAAACTGTTTACGACATAGAAATGCAGGCTAGTGATACAAAGGAACTGCCAAAGAGAAGCAGGTATTATCAGGGAATGATTGATCTGCAGCTTGTGGATGCAGGTCAGCATTATAAAAAGTTGAACAAAAGTTACATTATATTTATCTGCCCCTTTGATTTATATGGGAAGGGGCGGCATATCTATACCTTTGAAAATATCTGCAAAGAAGACAATAGTATTTCCATGGGGGACGAAGCAGTAAAAATATTTCTGAATGCAGATGGGACAATGGATGATGTCAGCAGAGAATTAAGGGCATTTCTGGACTACGTGGCAGGGCAGAAGCCGGAGGATTCCTATGTTGAGAAACTGGAAGAAGCTGTGCAGGAAGCCAAGAAAAACAGGGAAT
>JAAWLQ010000119.1 GCA_022797995.1 Lachnospiraceae bacterium | reverse complement strand
AGTTTCTGTTGGCAGTTAGTTCATCGGCGCGTTACCCCTGCCGAGGGAAGAGCTCCCGGCCTCCTCTGCCGGACCTTCGCTTTAAACCCGACTCGCTGCAATAAACTGGACATTAGCAGCAAACCCCTGTAAATTATTGCAGAAACCCAGACCTTAGCGACAGACCATTGTAAATTATTGCAGGAACCGGGACCTTAGCGGTAGGCCCCTGTAAATTATTGCGAGACCCCGGACTTTGGCGGCAGACCCCTGTAAATCATTGCAGGAATCCCAGATTTGGCGACAGACCCTTGTAAATTATCGCGGGACCCCGGGCTTAGGCGGCAGGAGCCCTGTCGGTCATTGCAGGAACCTTGGTCTCAGGCGGCAGGCCCCCTGCTGGTCCTTGGTGGTAATCAGACTTAGGTCTCAGGACCTTGAAGGTCCTTGCACGGGACTGGGTCCGTTGTGAATTAAACGCGAAGTTATCTGAATTGTCACCCCAAAATCAGTGCGCAAGAACAGCACGTAGAAATCAGCCACGTCCATCAAAAAACTGTTGCAGTCCACCCCAAATTGTGTTAACCTGTTCTCAGGCAAAGAATTCTGAATTCTGTTTTTCATCTGGAGGCTGCTCAAAACCTTTCATGTAAGTTCAAACTTCTTGCCGGGTGAAAACCCAATTCTCAGAAACAAGGAACTATAGACCACGGCAGGAAGAAGAAGCGCTTTCCTGCACATTGCACAGAGAAATGGAGGAAATCCTGAACTGGGCCGGAAAGGGAGAGGATGATATGGCGTTTAAGTATAACATCATCAAAGCGTTTGAAGACGAACGGGCTGAGGGGAAAGCGGAAGGACAGGCTGAGGGCGAAGCCAGAGGACAGGCCGCAGGTGAACTTCGAAAACTCATCAGTCAAATTCGAAAAAAGGCAGCAAAAGGCATGTCTCCGAAAGAAATTGCGGATATATTCGAAGAGGAGTATTCTCTTGTTTCGCAGATATATAATGTGATGGAGCATCATCCAGACTGGGATGACGAAAGAATACGGGAATCGCTGTAATTACAGCAGGTAGCTTCCGCCAGATGAGAAAGCAGATTTCTTCCTGTATTTCGTTTCTGCGGCGGTCAGGAGACCTGCTCAGACGGCATCGGATTTATTATTTCCGGTGGTTTCCCCTCGTCCGAACAGGCCATTACCTTTATCTCCAGATTGCGGTCAAAATGGAATGAGCGCTCATCTCCATTTCACAGACTTTCTTCTCCACATACAGTGTAAACTTCTGGGGTGTATCTGCAGGGTTCATCACAACCAGCACAATCTCCCCGTCCGGGTTCCGGAAAGCGCAGCACTCCAGATCTTTCGTATATCTGGTGGTCAGAATGCGCCTTGCCCCGGGCCGTATGAAACGGCTGAAATGCCCGATGTAATAATAGGATAATTTTACGGTGATCTCATCCTTTTTCGTATCGCACATCACCGGTGCATCGCAGAAATTCTCTACATGATTTGGCCCGCCTTCCATATCCAGAATCAGATTCCAGTCCATGAAAGCATTCATTCCCACGTTGAAATCTCCAATGATGGAGTGGGCGTACTGCTCGGCAAAGCTGGTCTCATTGCGGTGGCTGTTCCTGGAATATTCCACACATCCTTCCGTGAAGATCAATTCTTTCTCCGGGTACTTTTCATGCACTGCCGCCAGAGCTTCAAAATGGTCTCCCGTATACCAGTGATATGCAATGCCGTCGATGGCCTCTCTGGCCTCCCCATCACAGAAGATCTCTTCTGTGCGCTCCAGAATCCTGTCCTTATTGTGATCCCATATAGCCAGCTTCACTCCCGTATAGCCCGCCGCATCCAGCTTTTTCCGCAAATGACGGCAGGCAAACTCTCTTTCCTCCGCCCCGGAGAAGATACAGGACTCCCATTTCTGCACAGCCATTGGTTCGTTCTGGATGGTCATGTGGGATATTCGGATCCCTTCTTTCTCATAGGCCCGTACGTATTTCACCATGATATCCGCCCATGCGTCATAGTATTCCCGCAACAGTCTGCCGCCGTGATTCATCTCCCCGTTGCTCTTCATAAAAGCCGGAGGACTCCAGGCTGACGCAAGGAACTGTATTTCCTTCTCTTTTTCAAGCGCCGCCTGGATAAACGGAAGAATATACTTTTCATCTCCCTTTATGGAAAAAGCATCCGGGGCCTTCTCCTCCACGTAGCTTCGATTGCCAAGGGAGAAATCGCAGCTCTGAATATGGGTCCTGCAAAAATTATATCTGTTTCCTTTTTCTCCGAAATACAGTTCTGTCAACATATCCTTCTTCGTCTGACTCATCCGGCTCCAGACACAGGCGGAAGCCTCCGTAAAGGCTCCGCCGAATCCGAAGATTTCCTGACGAAGCTCATTAGGATAAATTTTGATGAGTCCAAATTCAGCATGTTCTTTATCAACAAACTTTTCTTGAGACTCCGCATAATGAGCATTTTTATCCGTCCTGTAAATCTTCATTCTGTCCATATCTCCTGTTCCATATCATCCATTCAGGTTTACTGCTCCAGTTTCTCCCTGTTTTTGGCCATCTTCTCATTATAAACTTTCACGATATTATCCCAGTTATTCTGCTGACGGAAAGTCACATGATCGGCTAATATCTGGTCAAATTCCGCATCGCCGCCGCAGCGGATCAGACTGGTCAGGGTCGTGTTCCAGTTGGTGTCAATGGCGCTCTTGGAGCGGGCCTCCGCAGTTCCCTGGTCCGGGTTGATATTCTCGATGACAAACTGTGGTTTCAGCTTTCCCATGCCCCATTCCTGCATCTGCACAATGGATTCCGACACATCCGCACCATAAGAATCATACTTGTCATTTCCGAATACAATAAACTCTGACAGACGATAGACACGCTTAAACTGCTCGTTGTCATTCTGCTGCATCTCCTTTACTTCAGGCAGAAGCTCATATTTGCCGTCCCCGTTGATGGTATAGGTCTCGCCTTCCACACCATATTTACAGATCAGTCCGCCGTAATCGGAAATCAGATAGGTAAAGGTCTCCATGGCCTTGATGGGCTCTTTACAATCCTTTGAAATATAGTTGATCATCCAGCCGGAAAGTCCTGCCTGGTTAAGGGTGGGTGCATTTCCAACCGTACTCTGGGGCCCGTCGATGGCAATATATTCCGCATCAGGATTGCTGCTTCTCCAGACCTGCAGAGGTCCGGAACGCTGAGGGGTTCCCCCGATGAACAGGCAGGCATATTTTCCCGTCTTCACCTTATCCTCGTGAGCCGTTCCGTCATCGGAAAAATTGTCGTCGCTGATCAGACCTTCTTTATAGGCAGTGTTCAGAGTACGAATCCATGCCAGGTAATCTTCGTCCATATTTCTGTCATACCAGGTGCCGTCTGCGTTTTCAATGGGCACACCCAGGAAGTTCTGCAGATCCGCTCCCAGAGATCCCGTGCTGTCGGTCATGGAATTGGAGCCGAAGGGAATCAGATCCGGAAACTGTTCCTTGATCTTGCGCAGAGCATCCAGGAATTCCTCAGGTGTTCCCATTTTGGGCTCTCCGATTGCCGTATAGACATCCTTTCTCACTGCGAAAGCCGTGGTGGCCTTCAGAAGGTTATTGTCATATACCTCCTGTCCGTTGGAGTAATCCGGGTACCCATAGGTCTTCCCATCCTCCAGGCTGAACCAGTTCAGCGTATCCTTCGACGCCACCGTATAAAAATAGGGGTCATAGGCGTCCGCCAGGTCATTCAGGGCCCAGGCCCAGTTTGCCGCCGACTGGGCCACAGAGGAGTTGGCGTCAAATATGGTGATAATATCCGGCTTTTCTCCGCCTGCAAAAAAGGTATTCAGTTTCGTATCATCTCCCGTAATAAAGGTGACGTTGATGTTCAGATCTTTCTTGACCTGCTTTGTGACAGTGTCCGTACCCCAGTCCGTGTTCCACCAGTCCGCGTTCACATACCAGGTCAGTTCTGTGGTCTCCGTCTTCTGGTCCAGCTGCCAGGCCGGTTTGGATGCATCCAGAGTATACCTTTCTGCCGGAAGCTCCGGAAGGGTATCTTTTCCGCCGGAACCGCTTCCGCTCTTTCCGCATCCTGTCAACAGAACGCTCATTGCCATTGCTCCTGTCAGCGTCGCCGCCAGACAGCGTTTTGATGTCTTTCTCATAATTTTACTCCGCCTTTCTTTTATTCTTTATATGTCACGTATTCTCTACGTTTTTATTATTCCTTCACAGCCCCAACCATCATCCCGGACACGAAATACTTCTGCAGGAAGGGATAGACCAGCAGAATCGGTACCGTGGTCACAACGATGGTGGCCAGCTGAATGCCCCTTGAGGTAGTGGCGATTACCACGCCTGTGGGATTCTGCATGGATGAAATCTGAGACTGTACAATAATCTCATACAGCTTCATCTGCAGCGGATAAAGGCTTTCATTCAGAATGTACAATTTTGCCGTCATGAAATCATTCCACTGAGATACGCCATGGAACAATGCGATGGTAGCCAGCGACGGTTTCGAAAGCGGCAGGATAATGGAAATAAACACACGCCACACTCCCGCGCCGTCTATCCTGGCGGATTCTTCCAGAGAATCCGGAATATCCCGGAAGAAGTTCATCAGGATAACCATGTCATAATAGCTGAACAGCGCCGGGATAATGTAGACCGCAAAGGAATCCAACATCCCGAGAGACTTTATCAGCAGATAAGTGGGAATCATGCCGCCTGAGAAGAACATGGTAATGACACCCATAACTGTGTAAAGCTTCCGCCCTCTCAGATAGGATTTGCTCATTCCGTAAGCCACCATGGCACAGAAGAGCACATGGCATATGACGCCGATCACTGTCTTCAACACGGAAATCACGAATGCCATCCAGATGCTTGTATCTGAAAACACCGCTTTATAGTTCGCCGTGGAAAATTCCGCAGGCCAGAACACACTTTTCCCCGCCGCCACTGCCTCGCCGGTGCTGAATGAGTTCACCACCACATTCCACAGCGGAAATACAATAATACAGGTAATGATGACAAGCAGTATCCTGTTAATGAAATTAAATATTCTGTCACCGCCAATGGTAAAACTTTTTCCTTTTGTCATGGCTCTTCCCTCCTACAGTACCGATCGTTCATTCATCTTGCTGGTCAGTTTATTCGCTATCACCAGCAGAACCACAGAGACTATGGATACCCCAAGTCCGGCCGCCGTCGCATAGGAGAAATCTCCCTGAGAGATACCCATGCGGTACACATAGGAATTGATTACCTCCGCCCTTGGCTGATTCTGGGTATTCATCAGCACCAGCGTCTGATCCAGATTGGAACCCAGCAGACCGCTTATTGTCAGAATAAAATTCAGTCCGATAATTGTCCTGATCAATGGTATGGTAATGCTCCATATCTGTCTGAGCCTGCCCGCCCCGTCGATTCTCGCCGCCTCGTAGTAAGTGGGATCGATTCCCGCCATGCTGGCCAGATAAAGGATAGTCCCCCAGCCGGCACTCTTCCACACATCGGACAACACCGCAATCCACCAGTACTTATTTGCGTCCAGCAGGATATTTTTCCCCTCTGTGATCAGTCCCAGACCTTTCAGTACCGAATTGAACATACCGTTTGTGGACAGCCAGCTGATCAGCATACCGCCCAGCACAATCCAGGACAGGAAATGAGGCATATAGGAAATGGTCTGAACCACTCTCTTAAAGATACCGTCCTTCAGCTCGTAAATCATTACCGCCAGAATAATCGGCGCCACAAAGCCAATCAGCAATTTCAGAAGGCTGATGCCCAGAGTATTATACACAGAGTCCCAGAAATACTTATCTGTGAGGATGATCTTGAAATTCTCCATTCCCACCCACTTCGCCGTGTCCAGAGTGTCCACCACAGTGTAATTCTGAAAAGCAATCTTCAGTCCGTAAATCGGTATGTAGTTGAAAATAATCATAAAAACCACTCCCGGCAGCACCATCATCTGCAGCGGTATCTGGTTCTTAAAATCAAACAGCCAGCGTTTCGTCCGAACGCCAACAGGCGCTTTGGGTATTTTGCCTGATTTTTTGTGTTCCATTCTCTTTTCTCCTCTCCGATATTGGCAAGCTTTCTTGTGTTTTATAAAAACGTTTTTATATTATATTGGTATATTATCATATATATCTTCCATTTTCAAGCACTTTTTCTTGATTTTTTAATATTATTTTCTTCTTTTTATAGAATCGTTTTTATTTCGGACACGCGCAAAAAAAGAAGCCTTCTCCGTATAGTCCGGAAAAGACTCCTTCCTGTTTTAACTTCTGTTTTAACTTCTGTTTTATCTGTCGTTCATCACAATTCCCAGCGATTCTCTGACCACCAGTTCGCCGGCCAGGCTCTCCACATAACCATTCCTTTTTTCCTTTATAATTTCTTCCAGCATTTTCACGGCCACGATTCCCTGCTGGCTGATGGGATTCTTCACAGTGGTCAGCTTCGGAGTCATATATTTTGCAATCGGAATGTCATCAAACCCCACCACGCTCAGGTTTCGCGGAATCTGGTATCCGGCGTCGGTAAGCGCATTGACGCATCCCACGGCGCTCAGGTCATTCCCCGCAATAAAAGCATCGGGCATCTCCACATTTCTGAACCGCAGGAAGCTGCTGACCGAATTATACGTATATAATTCCTCAAATCTTCCCTCCAGGAGATATTCCTGCGGAACAGAAAGACCATATTCCTTCATGGCATCCAGATATCCCTGCTTTCTCTGAATCCCGTCATATACATCTGCGGGGCCTTCTATAAACGCAATCTTTTTATGTCCCAGATGAATCAGCGATTCCGTCACCTGATATCCCATCCTGTGAGAGTCAAATACGACGCTGCCAACATACTCACTGCTGCAGGCCCGGTCCAGGAACACCGTCCTGATATGGTTTTTCTCCAATAACTGCATATCGGCGGCATCGAACCACTCTCCGAGGAAAACAAAAATTCCATCATATCGTTTCCCCAGAATGCGATTCCGTATCACCTCATCCTTTCTGGTTATAACCACGTTCAGCGTATATCCGAAATCGTCGCACTGCTGGCTCATGGCACTCAAAAGGGTGGTAAAATAATCTCCCTGAATGCTGGAAGTCAGAAACAACAGCTCGTCGCTTTTCTTCGTCTTCAGCATTCTTCCGTTTATATTCGGCACATAGTCCAGCTTTTCCGCCACTTCCAGAATCTTCGCCCGGGTCTCTTCATTCACCAGATTTGAATTGTTCATCGCATTGGAGACCGTGGAAATCGCCACACCGGCCTCCCTTGCCACATCCTTGATTGTCACTTTCTGCATATATCAAAATACCTGTCTGCTTTTTTAATATAATGAAACGTTTTTATTATACAGCAAACCATTTCAAAAATCCAGTATTTTATGCAGTGTTTCAAATTTTACATTTTATTTTGTGGCGTCCCCCGCTTTACTGCCGCTCAATCACCATATTACACCTTGCCCATTGCTCATCTTTGTACTTGTAAGCATTTTCCTCCACACGCCTTACCCTGAGCCCTGCCTTCTCATAGCAACGCATTGCAGCTGTATTGTCCTGGAACACATTCAGCTGAACAGACTCCACACCGGTGATATCAAAAGCATACTTCAGCGCCAGCTTTATCATCTGCACACCGTATCCTTTTCCCCGAAGCTCCTGATCCAGCACTATAAATGCCAGGAAACCGGAATTGTCTTTCACATTGGTGGAGTAAAGGAAGAATCCTATTGGTTTTCCGTTATCTTCCGTCGCCACATAGGCAAAACCGCCCCATTCCTCTGCATTTTTCTCCAGAAAAGCTTCCAGATCTTCCCGGGTCAGCGGCCATGGAAGCCGCCCGGCGCACCACAGTGCGTGGATCCTCTCATTGTCTACCCATTTCTCCAGGTAGTCATAGTCCCTTTTGCTGCAATATGGTCTCAGCCTCATTATCCTCTCTCCATTGTGTCTTCTTCCGTTCCCGGCATTTTCCTGTCCTGAGATACCTTCTCGCAGCAGTTCGATATTCTGCCCGAACTGCCACACCCTCCTAAATTATTATATTTTTCATTCCGGAACTCCCGTCAGCGGCTCCGCCACCTTGCCCTTAACAGCATATCAATGCCCGTCCTTATAGCGTTTTACACTCTCCTCCAGACGTCTCATGCCTTCCTCCAGCCGACCTCTGGGGCAGGCCGGATTCAGACGGATAAACGCTTTCCCGCAGGCGCCGTACTCCTTCCCTTCCGTCAGATACAGCCCGCTGTCCTTCCGGATAAAAGAGACCAGCTCCTCCGCATCCTCCGCAATACCGCCGCAGTCCAGCCACAGCAGGTAAGTGGCCTGAGAAGGCACCACCTTAATGTCAGGCAGGTTATGCTCTATGAACTCCCGGACATAAGCTTTGTTCTCACTGAGATATACCCGCAGCTCCTCCAGCCATGCCTCCCCCTTCTGAAAAGCCGCCACTGCCGCTTCCACGGCAAAGGCATTGGGCTCCGCCACCTCGTCCGTGTTCAGTCCTCTGTTCAGTTTATGGCGGATTACCGGATTGGGCACCATCACCGCCGCTGTCTGCAGTCCGGCGATGTTGAAGGTCTTCGTGGGAGCAATGCAGGTAATGCTGTTGTCTCTGCACACCGGAGACACGGATGCAAAAGGCACATACTCATATCCCGGGTCGGTCAGGTCACAGTGAATCTCATCGGATAACACCAGCACATGGTGCTTTGCGCAGAGTTCCCCTATCCGGGCCAATGTCTCTCTGTCCCAGATTTTCCCCACAGGGTTGTGGGGATTACACAAAAGCATTAAGGTCGTCTGGGGATTTGCCAGCTTCTCCTCCAGATCTTCATAATCAATGGAATATTCTCTTCCATCGTATACCAGCGGACTCTCCAGAATATTTCGTCCGTTGTTCCGGATGGAATTGAAGAAAATATTGTACACCGGTGTCTGCACCAGCACATTCTCACCCACGGTAGTCAGCTTTCGCACCGTGCTGGATATGGCGGGCACTACCCCCGTGCAGAAAATCAGCCAGTCCTTCTCCATTTCCAGATGGTGCCGGCGTCCCCACCAGCTCTGATAGGCCTCGTACCAGTCCTCCGGCACCACGCAGTAGCCGAAGATGCCGTGTTCCACCCGCTTCCTGAGAGCCTCGATAATCTCCGGCGCAGTCTCAAAGTCCATGTCCGCCACCCACATTGGCAGCTCCCGCTCCGGCACATCCCATTTCAGGGAGCCTGTGCCCCGCCTGTCTGTCATCCTGTCAAAACTGTATTTCATCTTCCATCCTTCCCGGTTCTGCTTTTTCCTCAGGCCTCCCAGGCCGCTCTGTCCGATTTCTTCAGGATTTCTCCCGCCACAATCTGTGTCTGGTCAATCTTCACCTTCCGTCCGTCCATAATCAGCTCCCCGATTCTGTCCGCCCGGATAATTCCTCCTTTGGGATTGAACACACTGTCCACATTGCCGATGATTTCCACGTCAGCCTGAGAATATTCGAATGCCAGATTCGTATTCATCAGGCGGCAGTTTTTCATCACCAGATTATCGATATAGCACATTCCCTGCAGGCTCTCGATGGTGCAGTTAATCAATGTAATGTTTCTGGAATTCCATCCCAGATATTCCCCGGAGATAAAAGAATCATAGACCGTCACATTCTCCGCATTCCAGAAGGCATCCTTTGATAGCAGTCTGGAATCATGAATCTCGATGTTGGAACCGCCGTCGAAGCTGTAATTTCCCACCAGATCGAAATTCCTCGCCACAATATTGCTGCTGTTCATGGCAAAATAGTCTCCTTTTGCCATCACCCTCTCCATCTCAATATCCTGACAGTTCCAGAGAGTCTCGGCCGCATTGGGCATATCCACATTGTGAAGCCTGATTCCCCTGGCCCTGCGGAAGGTTTTGGGAGCCTCTATGATTGTGTCAGTAATGGAAATATTGTCCGTATACCAGATTCCCGCTCTCGCCATATCAAATAATGTGGAATCCTTCACATTCACGTTTTTGCAGTACCACAGAGGATATTTCCATTTGAACAAAGTGTTGTCAATCTCCAGATTGCTGCTCTCCTTCAGAGGCGATTCGCCGTCCGCGAAGGTACAATAACTGATATGGCAGTCCTCTGCCTGAAACATGGCCCTCTCACCTGTCAAAAACTGCTGATTGATTTCTTTCATGATGTTCCTCC
>JAAWLQ010000118.1 GCA_022797995.1 Lachnospiraceae bacterium | reverse complement strand
AAGGAGTGAAAATACAATGAAAGTTGTTGTTTGTATTAAGCAGGTTCCCGATACCAAGGGCGGCGTTAAGTTCAATCCCGACGGTACTCTGGACAGAGCTGCGATGATGACCATTATGAACCCTGACGACAAGGCAGGTCTGGAAGCAGCGCTTAGATTGAAGGATCAGTATGGAGCAGAGGTAACGGTTCTGACCATGGGTCTTCCCAAGGCGGAGGATGTGCTGCGCGAGGCTATGGCCATGGGCGCTGACAAGGGCGTGCTGGTGACCGACAGAGTGCTGGGCGGCGCGGATACCTGGGCAACCTCCCAGACGCTGGCAGGCGCACTGCGCAATATGGAATATGACCTGATCATCACCGGACGTCAGGCAATCGACGGCGATACCGCACAGGTAGGCCCTCAGATTTCCGAGCATCTTCATATTCCGGTGATCTCCTATGCACAGAATCTGAAAATCGAAGGCGACAGCGTGATCGTTGAGCGTCAGTACGATGACAGATATCATGTGTTGAAGGCTAAAATGCCCTGCCTGATCACTGCTCTGGCTGAGCTGAACGAGCCCAGATACATGACACCCGGCGGAATCTTCGATGCCTGCAAGGCAGAGATCACCGTATGGGGCAGAGCAGACCTGAAGGATGTGGAAGATTCCAACTTAGGCTTGAAGGGCTCACCCACACAGATTGCAAAGGCTTCCGACAAAGTCCGCAAGGGCGCAGGCGAGAAAGTGACCCTTGACCCGGCGGAGGCTGTTGACTATATCGTTGACAAACTGAAAGTGAAGCATGTGATTTAAAAATATATAGTGCGGAACTGGAAACAGTCTCGAAGACGATCATGCCTGGGAGAATTTTCAGATGCCTCTTTTGCAGCTGAAAATTACTCCCCGTGGAGGCATGAACGTCTTCGAGACGGAACTGAAATTAGGAGGAAAAACAATGAATTTAGAGGAATATAAGGGCGTATATGTCTTCGCACAGCAGGTGGACAATATCGTCAACAGCATTGCTTTTGAGCTGATTGGTAAGGGCAAGGATCTGGCGGCAGACCTTGGAACCGAAGTGACTGCTGTACTGGTGGGAAGCGGCGTAAAGGATCTGGCAGACCAGCTGGCAGAGTACGGCGCTGACAGAGTTATCGTTGTGGATGACCCTGAGCTGAAGGAATATAGAACCGAGCCTTATGCACATGCACTGGCTTCTGTTATCAACAAATACAAACCGGAGATCTTCCTGGTAGGTGCCACCGCCATCGGACGTGATCTGGGCCCTCGTGTATCCGCAAGGATCCACACAGGTCTGACCGCTGACTGTACACAGCTTGACATCGGAGATTTCCCGTTAAATCCTGTGCCCGGCAAAGAGCAGAAGCATAATCAGCTGCTGATGACCCGTCCCGCATTTGGCGGCAATACCATCGCAACCATCGCATGTCCTGATTTCCGTCCGCAGATGGCCACGGTTCGCCCCGGCGTTATGCAGAAGAGAGAGAGACAGGCAGGCGTGAAGGCCAATGTAGAGGAGTTCAATCCCGGATTTACTCCCAACAATAACTATGTGGAGATTCTGGAGGTTGTAAAGGCCGTATCCGAGACAGTGGATATCATGGATGCGAAGATTCTGGTATCCGGCGGCCGTGGAATGGGCAGCCCTGAGAACTTCAAAATGCTGGAAGAGCTGGCGGAAGTGCTGGGCGGCACTGTGAGCTGCTCCCGTGCGGTTGTGGACGCAGGCTGGAAGCCAAAGGATCTGCAGGTAGGACAGACAGGAAAGACTGTTCGTCCCAATGTATACTTTGCCATTGGTATCTCAGGTGCCATTCAGCATCTGGCAGGTATGGAAGAATCCGATATCATCATTGCCATCAATAAGGATGAGTCTGCTCCCATTTTTGAAGTGGCAGATTACGGACTGGTGGGCGATCTGAATAAGATTGTGCCTGCTCTGACCGAGAAGCTGCGTGCGGAGATGGCTCACAAGGATTGAGCGTGACTCTTAAAATGTAATTGTAAAAGTTCAAAATTTTTCACAGGCTCCCATAAGTCGAAACAATGTGTTTTGTGAGACTTGTGGGAGCTTTTGACTGTTCCCGGAGCATTATTTTTATGATTTGTGTTTTACGGAAAATTGTTGAAGAGTGTATGTTGCCATTTGCAGAAGTATCATGTAAAATAAAGCTTATATAATAGAATCTAAGAGCAGATTCTATTATCAAAATACTATAATAGAATCTAAGAGCAGATTCTATTATCAAAATACTATAATAGAATCTAAGAGCAGATTCTATTATCAAAATACTATAATAGAATCGAAGAGCGGATTCTATTATCAAAATTCTATAATAGAATTTCATTGTATTCCGGGAGAAGAGATAGACGAAAAGTACAATGTAAAAGGGGAAGTGGGGAAACGTGTGGGGATCAATATAAGGCAGAAGGAATATCGCGACAGCTGTAAAAAGCTTTTTATAGCGTATAATAAGTTACGGGAAAAGGAAGGATATGGAGATCCGGGCAGATTGCTGTTATTTTATGCGGCAGAATGCGGCTTGAAGTGCCTGATTATGAAAAGCAGAGATTTGGCAGATTACGATGCACTTCTGAAATATGCCAGTGATATTGGAAAAAAGGAAATAACAGGCCATAATATTAAGGCCATGCTCATTTATCAGGAGCTGGACAAAAAGTTTATTTTAAAAGATATCAGTCTGATAAAGGGCGGAAAAGTACCTCCGGCGGAGTTCAATCAGGTATGGAGATATGGCGCAAATGTACTTGATGAGAAAGAAAATGACAGAAATGAAAAAGTCCTGCAGCAGATTGTTGTGTATCTGCTACAGCGTATATAGGAGGTGAAAAAGATGATGCTGTTTACCTGGAAAGATATAGAGAACACCTTACTTTTTAATAAAGAAAAATGGAATGCAGCCTGGAAAAAAATCTCGGTTTATCCAGATGAAGTTGTTATATATAAAGATGAGGCAGTGGAAAATGAACAGGATATAGAATGTCTCAATGATATATTGGGGAGTTGTTATCGACCTGAACAAAAATGTATACTGCTGGATCCCTTTGAAGTAAGGCTGCCTGTTTCCTATGAGGAGATGGATGAATGGGAAGTACCGGCCAGACAGGAAGTTCCTTTGTTCAGGGAGATGTATCTGAAGAAGGAAGATTCGAGTGCTGTGGAAAAGGAGGAACTGCCGGGAAAACCTGTTATAGCATTTCATTCCTATAAAGGGGGCGTGGGGAGGACTCTGTCAGTCATTGCTCTTGTGAAGGAGATAGGAAACAGATATGGAAATCAGCGGAAGGTTTTGGTGGTGGACTCAGATTTGGAGGCTCCGGGGCTGACATGGGTATTAGAGGAAGGTCCGAAGTTTTCCATGAGTTATCTGGATTTGTTGTCCATTGTAAGTGTTTATGGAGATACGGAGGAGGTCATTGACAAAGTTGTCGGTCTGATGCAGACAGATACTGTCTATATGAACACGGATACCGAAAGAGTAAAAATTTTTTTCTTACCAGCGTATCTGCGAAAAGAGCAGATGCTGACAATGATGCCTAAAATTGACAGTCTGCTTCATGTGTCGGACAATCCTTATGTTATTACAGATGTGATCTCCAGGCTGGGAGCCGCGCTGGAGGCAGATCTGGTGGTGATTGATTTACGGGCAGGAGTAAGCAATATATCGGCGCCCTTTTTGTTTGACAGAAGGGTACAGAAATATTTTATTTCCTCTACCTCTCTGCAGTCGATTAAGGGGACAAGGTTCGTTGAAGAACAGGTTTACAGCAGATCTCGATTGCATATTGAGAATACGAAGGTTTTCCTGACAATGATTCCCAATGAGCTGAGTGAAGAGGGAATACAGCAGATTATGGACCAATTGACACAAATTCCGGAAATAGCCAATGACGGAGCAGACGAGACCTATCTGCGGGATGAGTATGCCTATGCGGTTCAATTTGAAAGCCGTCTGCTGGGGCTGGGAGATTTTGATGAAATCTGTCAGGCGATACGGGGGACCGGGTTGAGTCAGGTAATGAACCAGGTCGCATCGAATCTGCTTTGCTTGAAAGAACGGAATGACATGTCGAACTCTGAAATGGAAGAGAAAAAAATCAGAGAAGGGCTGAAGGCCTTACATGGATATCTGAATATTACAGCTGAGTCTTCCGACGCCGCAGATATTTTGTTGACAGATTCCATTCATAAGATAATAACAAAGCACCAGAAGGAGTTGACGAATATAGTAGTGCTGGGCGCAAAAGGTTCCGGGAAGACCTATCTGTACCGTCAGTTTGTACAAAGGCAGAGCTGGAATTCATTTGCAGGAGAATTATGCGGCGGAAATGTTATGTTTCCCGGTAATGCTGCATTTATCCCCTTGTTGACAACGAAAAATGATCAGAAAATATTTTCCGCGGTGGAATGCTGTCTGGAAGAAGCGGACAGGTATGTGGGTGATTCTCTGATAGATTTTACTGCGTGCCAGGGACTGCGGGAAGAAGTGGAAAGCTGTCTGCGTGAAGGAAATGAGAACAACTGGCTGGCATTTTGGGAGAAACGGATTTTAGGGTTGTTCGGAAATCAATTTGCTACGCTGCAAGAGCTAAATCAACACTTGAGCAATGTTGGCAGGAATATTATATTTTTGCTGGATGGACTGGATGATTTATTTAATCTGGCGGTGCCTGTCGAAAGAGTGGAAACCCTTGTACAGGCATTATGTCAGGATTTGCCTCCACGTTTGAATCGACTGAAAGACCGGCATATTGGTATGATTATTTTTGTCAGAAGGGATATTGCTGAGGAGTCGATTCGGTATAATTTTCAGCAGTTCAGAGATCAATATAAAGAATTTTCATTAAATTGGTCTCAGACAGAAGCCTTGCGGCTGGCTTTATGGGTAGCCGGGAAAGCGATTCCGGAATTCAGCATGCAGGAAGATATCCAGACATTGGGCAGGGAAAAGATCGAAGAACGGCTGGAAACATTGTGGGGGAAAAAACTGGGGAAAGAAGACTCGAAGGAGGCAAATTCAGCCAGGTGGATACTGGCGGCATTATCGGATTTAAAAGGACAATTGCAGGCCAGGGATATTGTGCGATTTCTATTTTATGCTTCGGAAAACGGAGAGAATGTAGCCTTAAAATTTCCGGACAGATACCTTATGCCATCGGCTGTCAGAGCGGCAATTGAGCCATGCGCAAGTGAAAAATTAAAAGAAATCGAAGATGAAATGAAGACAGTATATCAAATTCTGGAAAAATTTGAAAAAGTAGAAGAACGGAAACTTCCGTTGACTCTGGACAAGATTACGCTGTCAGTGGAGGAACTGGCGAAGCTGGAGGAACAGGGGTATATAAAAGTGGAAGATAAAAAGTACTATTTGCCTGAGATTATCAGACAGGCACTTGGATACCGGTATGAATCCGGGGCAAGACCTAAAGTATTGTCACTTTTAGTAAAATGACCATAGCGGTCAACGGGAGAAAAAATGAAGCGCAATGTGGACCTTGCGGAGATTTCCGACGGACGTCTCTATAAAATAAACGATATGGTGAAAGCGGACTGTCATGGCTGCAGAGGATGCTATAAATGCTGCACCGGCATGGGGAATTCCGTGGTGTTGGACCCATACGATGTGTATCGGCTGCAGAAGGGACTGGGGAAAGAATTTTCCGGAATGCTGGCAGAGCAATGGGTGGAGCTGAATGTGACCGGAGGAGTCATTCTTCCAAATCTGAAAATGATCGGAGAGGAAGAGGAATGTGCATTCCTGAACCAGGAAGGTAGATGCAGTATTCATGCTGTCCGGCCCGGTGTCTGCAGATTGTTTCCCCTGGGTCGGGTATATGACGAGAAGGGCGATTTCCAGTATTTTCTCCAGAGAGGAGAATGCGAGGAAAAGGTGCGGTCCAAGGTCAAGGTGAGCAAATGGATTGACACGCCACAGCAGGGGCGGAATCATGATTTTATCTGTAAATGGCATGCTCTGGTGAAGAATCTGGAAGAAGAGATTGGCGGCGCAGAGGATATGGAGCGGGCGAAGGCGTTGAATATTCGGATGCTGCAGATCTTTTTCATGAAGCCATATGAAACAGAGCGGGACTTCTATGGGCAGTTTGAAGAGCGGCGGGCAGATTTCAGAGGGTAGAAGAAGTATTGCGGGAAATTGATTCACGAAGAATTTATGTTCTGCCGATGTCAGAATATGAAGCGATTGTGTATTTTATGCGGCAACAGGGGGAATACTGAAAAAAGATACCGGTTGTAAGCCAGGGAACTGTCGGAAAATAGCGGATACAACCTGTTATGAAAAAAGTTAATCATAATAAAGGAAGAACAGAAGGGAAAGTTGAGATAGATGATGACGGAAGAAGAACGTGAGATTCGCTGGAAAAAGCGAATCGAAGAAATGAAAAAGGAAAAGAGGAGAAGAGAGCTTTTGTATAAATGGGGCGTGTGGGGAACCGGAACTGTGGTTTTGCTGATAGCAGGTATCGTGGCAGGAAATGTGTTTTTTCACAGGGCAGGCGGCGGACAGGAAAGCAGACCGGGGAGAGCGGAGACAGCGGCCGTCAGGGAAGAGACGGCGGAGCATTTCAGAAGCAAGGCGGAAGCAGCCATGGCGGCTATGTCGACGGAGATACCGGATGAGATGAATAATGTGCCATTGGAAGAGCAGCCCTCTCAACCGCAAAGGCTGTGGGAACTACACGATGATTCAGGCACATTTGGCTTTAATGATACTATCATCAGTGAATATGGTATCCTGGTTGATGTGGAGGAGGGAACGGTTCTGGCTCAGAAGCAGGCACAGACCAGGATGAATCCTGCTTCCATGACGAAGATTCTGACTGTGCTTGTGGCGGCGGAGCGGCTGACAGAGGAGGATCTGGAACAGACAGTACCTATCACGCTGGAGATAACGGATTACTGCTTTATCAACGATTGCAGCATCACTGGATATGAGAGAGATGAAGTGGTCACGGTCAGAGATTTGTTCTATGGAACGGTTCTTCCCTCGGGAGCAGATGCCGCTCTGGGTCTGGCAAATTACGTGGCGGGCTCTCACGAAGCCTTTGTGGAGCTGATGAATGAGAAGCTGGACGAGCTGGGACTGGCAGAGACCTCTCATTTTACCAATTGCGTGGGTCTGTATGATGAGAATCATTACAGTACGGCATATGATATGGCTGTGATGCTGAAAGCGGCGTCGGAAAATGAATTCTGCAGGCAGGTGCTGTCAGCCCACACCTACACTACCTCACAGACAGAGCAGCATCCGGAAGGTTTGCTGATTTCCAACTGGTTTCTGCGGAGGATGGAGGACAGGGATGTCCACGGAGAAGTGCTGTGCGGCAAGACAGGCTATGTGGATGAGGCCGGCAGCTGTGCGGCCAGCCTGGCGGTGGGAGGCGACGGTAAGGAATATATCTGTGTGACCGCCGCGTCCGACAGCAAGTGGCACTGTATTGACGATCAGGTGGAGCTGTATCAGCGTTTTATGCCGGAAAATGCTGCTCCGGACCCGGCAGGTCCCCACGATACCCCTCCTGCTTTGGAAGGGCCGTAAGGTTAAAAGTCAAACCTCAAAAGCCAAAACCCCAAAAGCTAAAACCCCAAAAGCTAAAAGCTTTTGAGACTATCCCGGAAGGAGATACCTGTGGGAGTTGCGGCCAGACCTCCTTTGCCGGTTTCCTTCAGGTCATCCGGCAGGATGCGGCCCACGCTTCTCATGGCGTCGAACACTTCGTCCGGGGGAACTTTGCTGCGAATGCCTGCGTTCGCCAGATCGGCGGAGGTCAGGGCATTGACAGCGCCGATGACATTTCTCTTCACACAGGGAACCTCCACCAGCCCGGCCACCGGGTCACAGGCCAGCCCCAGCAGATTTTTCATAGCCAGCGCGGCGGCATGAGCGATGGCTTCCGTGTGGCCGCCCAGAAGAAATGCCACACCGCCTGCGGCCATGGCAGATGCGGCGCCGATTTCCGCCTGACATCCGCCTGCGGCGCCGGAGACGGAGGCGCGCTGGGCGATGATCCCGCCGATACCGGCGCTGACATACAGTGCCTTTACCATTGTCTCCCGGGGATATCCCTTCTCCTGTTCCAGGGACAGGAACACCGCGGGAAGGACGCCGCAGGAACCTGCCGTGGGAGCCGCCACAATACGTTTCATACAGGCGTTGGATTCCCCCATTTTAATGGCTTTTTCCATGACGAGACCCAGGAAGGAACCACAGAGCAGAGTCCCGCCACGCCGGGCTCCGGCTACCTTTTCCCCGTCGCCGCCCACCAGACCGCTGGTGGAGAAAAGTTCCGGATCATAGGAAGCATCCGCACTTTCCATGGCTTCGTACATATTCTGCATCTTCAGAAAAGCTTCCTCTTCCGTAATCTCCATTTCCCTGCAGTCATTGTCTCTGACAATCTCCCAGAAGGATTTTCCTGTGCTTTTTTCAATTTCCATGATTTCCTGAAAAGACTGATACATATATTTTCTCCTGATTTACATGAATTCAGACCTGTCTTCCAGCCCCAGATAAGTTACCTTCAGAATTCCCTCCAGATGCGCCAGCCATTTGATGGCGTTCTCCGGAACCTCCTGATCGCATTCCAGTATAATGACGGCGTTTCCTCCCTTGGAAGAGCGGTACAGCTGCATGGTGGCGATATTGATGGACTTGTGGCTCAGCATTGAGGTGATTTCCGTGACATGACCGGGCTGATCCAGATTGTTTACCACAAGGGTGGGATAATCGCCGGAGAAATTGGCGGGAAGCCCGTCGATCTCCGTGACGCGGATGGCGCCTCCGCCCACGGAAGCGGCAATGATTTCTATTTTTCGTCCGTCGGCCCCGGCTAAAAGCAGCTTTACGGAGTTGGGATGGACATCTCCCAGATCTACACCGGACAGACGATATTCCATTCCTGCTTCATCGGCATAGAGAAAGCTGTCAGGGATTCTGGAATCGTCCACAGCAAATCCCAGAAGGCCTGCAATCAGTGCTTTGTCCGTCCCATGTCCTTTGCCCGTGGCAAGGAAGGAACCGTGGAAAAAAATATCCGCCCTCTGTACGGGTGTACCCAACAGCTTGCGGGAAATATTTCCGATTTTGACAGCGCCTGCGGTGTGAGAGCTGGAGGGGCCTACCATTACGGGGCCGATGATATCGAACGAATTCATGGTCTGTTGACTCCTTTTTCTGCGCCCCGTGGAAGGAAAAGGGCGTCCCGACGGTTGTGTTTTCTTCTCCTTTACTATATATCAGTTTTGGGTAAATTGCAACAAGTTCCCGGAACTATTCATCTATGCGCCGGTCCCTTTGTTACTGTTCACTCCGTTCCCGGCAACGCTCCTCTTCCGGAGCCGCCAGAAAATATATGAGGAAGCCTTATTATATAAGTCCCAATTTGCTTTCGTGTTCCTATTGCCTGTAGATTTATTGGAATACAAGTATTTAGACCCTATTGGGAACACAAAGTCGAATTGGGATTTTTATAAAAGAGAACAATTTTCCAACAAACCATTTTTCGGAAAGAAAAAATTGAGTGAAAGTTTAGCTGAAGGATTGACAGAATATCACAGTGAAACAAGGAAAATTCGGCAAATGAAACGTAAGAATATGTGCTATCATAAACCTTGACTTATAAATAGAAATGGGATAAGATAATCTCGGAAACCAAGAAACAAAGAATATTATCTCTTTGATTTTCATAGAATAAAGGAGAAAGATATAGTAATGCCAGCAACGATGACGAAAGGTAGAGTTCCTATGGAAATGAAAAAATTGAGTATTTCTGCGAAGCGGCAGATTACCATCCCACAGAAATTTTTTGCCATGCTGGGGTTTGATACAGAGGCAGAATGTACTGTTCGTGGAAATGAGCTGGTAATTCGTCCTGTCAGAACCAATACAGGAGGGGAATTTGCGGAGCAGATTCTGGCGGACCTGATTGCCAGTGGATACAGTGGCAATGATCTTCTGGAGCGTTTTAAAAAGGCGCAGGGCCAAGTACGTCCAGCTGTAGAAGCAATGCTTGTGGACGCAGAGCAGGTTGCATCTTCAGAATCTGGTCATATATCTTATGAAGATGTATTTGGCACGGAGGATGAGGAATGACAGAGGTACGTTTTCTTCCGCCTGCAGCGAAATTTATCAAAAAGCTGAAAGATAAGAAATTGAAGATGCTGTATCAGGAAGCGATTGATAAGATAAGAGAGGACCATACGGTTGGGGA
>JAAWLQ010000117.1 GCA_022797995.1 Lachnospiraceae bacterium | reverse complement strand
AATCTCTTCCGCATCCATCCGCAGGAATTTCAGATTTGGAAGCTCCTCCTTCTCCATTTTCTGGATCGCCCGAAGCAGCACACTGGAATATTTCTCGATACCCACATAATTAATGTCGGGATTCTCCTTAGCCATAGTATGTATGAATTTTCCCTTTCCCATTCCAATTTCGATGTGAACAGGATTTTCATTGTCGAAAATTTTTTTCCATCTGCCCGCACAGCCGGTCTGCAGTTCCTCCTGAATAACGTAAGGACTTCCCGCAATCACCTCCCGCGAACCCGTAATATTACGCAGCCTCATATCTGCTCCCATATGTTTTAGTTTCCTTACTCACTGTACTTTAAATTCATATGCTTGTCAATCAGAAATTTCAAATCGCAAAATTTGCAGAAAATTCGTCATATTCCTGCTTTGGTTTTAGAGTAAAATAGTATATAATGGTACTTGGATCATAGAATCCTGTTTTTGGATTCTATGATAGAACTTGGATCATAGAATCAGATTTCTCCCCATCTGCGAGGTTATAATATGAGCGGCTTTAGAAAATACAGAGAAAACAAGTCAGTTATTCATAATAAAGTATCCATCATTCTGGCAGTAATGTCTGCCTGCGCGTCACTCCTGTCCGCAGGCAGCTTCACAGTTCACGCTTCATCCGTGGAAGCGCAGCAACGTCTGGAAGTCCAGCGGGCCCTGGAAATTCAGTCCAATCAGGTACCCAACTGGCCTGTGGGCCCTGTGGTAGGCGCGGAGTCCGCCATCCTGATAGACGCGGAGACGGGAACCCTGCTCTATGCCAAAAATATTCATCAGAAGCAGTATCCCGCCAGCACCACCAAAATTCTGACCGCCCTGATTGCGTCGGAACAGTGTCAGATGGATGAAATTGTCACCTTTTCCCATGACGCCGTTTTCGACACGCCCCGGGATAGCAGTCATATTGCCATGGATGTGGGCCAGGAGCTCACCATGGAGCAAAGTCTCAATGCCATCCTGATTTGTTCCGCCAACGAAGTGTGTTATGCCGTGGCCGAACACATTTCAGGTACCACCGACTGGTCCGTCTTCGCCGGCATGATGAACGCCAGAGCGGAGGAGCTGGGCTGTCTGAACTCCCATTTTGCCAATCCAAACGGGCTGCCTGACGAGAACCATTACACTACGGCCTATGATCTGGCCATGATCGGCAGATCCTTTTTCGCCAACGAAATGCTTTGCAAGATCACGCTGACCAGGCGCATGGAGTTCCCCGTCACGGACAAACTTCCTCTGGGAAAGCTGGAAAACAATCGTATGCAGATCATCCCCGGCAACCAATATGCCTATAAATATCTGGTGGGATGTAAAACCGGCTATACAGACGATGCCAGAAGCAGTCTGGTTTCCTGTGCGGAGAAAAACGGCATGAAGCTGATCTGTGTGGTACTGCACGATGAAGCACCCTATCAGTATGAGGACACAATCGCTCTCTTCGAATACGGCTTTTCCAATTTCGAGAAAGTGAATGTGTCCCAGACAGAGACCAAGTATAATATCGACAACACCGGCCTGTTCTACAGCGGAAACGATATCTTCGGAAGCTCCCAGCCCATTCTGTCCCTGAACCGGGATGATTATATTATCCTGCCCAAAACCATTTCCTTCCAGGACACCGAATCTGCCATTTCCTATGAGTCCGGAAATGAGAATCAGGCTGCCGTCATCACATACTCCTATCACGGAGTGGATATCGGTACGGTAAAGGTGGACTTCAATGTGAATAAAGAGGAGGGATATGTCTTTGATGTGCTGCCCGAGGAGGAAGAAAAGGAGGAGCCTGTTATTTTTGTCAACGTGGCGGCAATTCTTATCGGAGTTTCCGCGCTGGCTGTCATTCTGTTTATCGTGCTGCTTGCGCGCGTTATCTTGAGGAATTATTCCATCCAGGGCCGGTCCCGCCGGAGAAGGAGGCGGAGACAGCAGCGCGCCAGGCGCAGGAGGCGCGCCGGAAGGCGCGGCCGGGATCATCTGGATTTCTTCTGAAGCCTGCGCTGTCTGTTCAATTCCTTTGCATGACCGCTGCGCTCCCTGATTTTTTCCGCCTCCTGGTCAGAGATCAGTTTTGTGGTTTTCACAATGTACAGCTTCCCGCTGTCTGATTTCCGGATTCTGATTTTCCCTTTCAGATATCCGTGCTTCTCACATCTGGCAAGGCAGTAATAATTGCGCCCGTTAGGCGTAAACCAGCGAATCTTCTTCCGAAGATTCCGGTGACACAGATAGCATTTGCTGGAAGCCACTTCCCTGTCCGCCAGGGCGTCTTCCTTGCTGTCAAATTCTCTGGAAATATATTTCATATAGGAATCAAAGCGGACCTTTATCTCCGAGGCCTTGTCCGCCGGCGGCCAGAATACATCATAGGATACGTTCTTCAGCACCTCCGGCTTTCTATTCAGAATTCCGGCGAAAATTCTGGCGGTATAGCTGGCATCACTGAGGGCCCGGTGAAAGGGAATGTCCTTTTTCAGCTCCAGAAAATCAATGGCATGTTCCAATGATTTTCTGGATTTACCGTCCTCAAATGCCAGGCTGAACAGCTTCTGTGCATCCAGAAACACAATCGGTCCCCCTGCCAGCGGTGTCATATGATAGAATTTCATATTGCGCTGCAGCTCGGTCAGGTCCGCGCTCCCCCAGGTACAGAACATGTAATCTTCATCCCCGCACCATTCCAGGAAACGTTCCGCCGCCTCCGCAAAGGTAACCCCTTTCTCCAGCTCCCGCGTCTGCAGATGAATCAGTCTGCTGGTGATCCTGTGCATCTCGGGATATACCACAGGCCTGACCAGCTCGCTGAATTCTCCCAACGCGGCTCCGGAATGGTCCAGCTTTACAGCGCCGATTTCAATAATCTCAAATGGAAGTCTTGCAACTTCCTCTTCCGTACCGGTATTGCTCTGATTCCATTCCAAATCAAATACAATGTAATTCATACGATAACCCTTTTCTGTTCTCCCGATACTCTGCGTCCGCTGTTCCACAGGTCTCCTGCCGCAATCTCCAGGCTCAATAAGCCCGGCCCCAATACACCATCTTCTTCGCAGGTCTGCCGCAACATACGCAGGTATCCGCAATATGTTCCTGCTTAAAAGGCATGCACCGGCTGGTTACACTCAGACGATCCTTGATCTGAACTTCGCACTCCTCGTCGCCACACCACATAGCCTTTACAAAACAGCTTTTCTCATTAAAAATTTCCACAAATTCATCCATGCTGACAGCCGTCCGGGTATTCTCGTCTCGATGGGCCCTGGCTCTTTCCAGCATCTCATGCTGCATGGTCTCCAGCACTTCTCCCACCTTCGCCTCCAGCTCTTCCAGCGACACTTCCAGCTTTTCTCTGGTGTCCCGACGGCAAATCACACACTTTCCGGCCTCTATATCTTTCGGGCCGATCTCCACCCGAAGAGGATAGCCTCTCATCTCCGCCTCCGCGAACTTCCAGCCGGGACTCTTGTCCGAATCGTCCACTTTCACCCGGAAATGGCTGCTCAGCCGGTCCCGAAGCTCATAGGCCTTATCCAGTACCCCTTCCTTCCTCTGCTGTATGGGTACGACACATACCTGAACAGGCGCAACTCTGGGAGGCAGCACAAGCCCCTCGTTATCCCCGTGCACCATGATGATGGCGCCGATAATGCGGGTGCTCATTCCCCAGGAAGTCTGATGTACGTATTTCAGGGTATTGTCTTTATCCGCGAACTGAATTCCAAATGCTTTCGCAAATCCGTCTCCGAAATTGTGGCTGGTGCCGGACTGCAGAGCCTTGCCGTCATGCATCAGCGCCTCGATGGTATATGTGGCAACCGCTCCCGCAAATTTCTCCTTATCCGTCTTCTGCCCTCTGATGACCGGAATTGCAAGCACTTCCTCGCAGAAGTCAGCATATACGTTCAACATCTGAATGGTCCTCTCCTGAGCCTCCTCCTCCGTGGCGTGGGCGGTATGCCCCTCCTGCCACAGGAACTCTCTGGAACGCAGGAAAGGTCTGGTCTCCTTCTCCCAGCGTACCACGGAACACCACTGGTTGTAAACCCTGGGAAGATCTCTGTAGGAATGGATGTCGTTTTTATAAAAATCACAGAAAAGCGTCTCGGAAGTAGGCCGTACACAAAGCCTTTCCTGGAGAGGCTGCAGACCCCCGTGCGTCACCCATGCCACCTCAGGGGCAAATCCTTCCACATGATCCTTCTCCTTCTCCAGCAGTGATTCGGGAATAAACATAGGAAGGTATACATTCTCCACTCCCGCATCCTTAAATCGCTGGTCCAGCTGCTTCTGAATCAGTTCCCAGAGCGCATAGCCCGCAGGCTTGATCACCATACATCCTTTTACGGAGGTATAATCAATCAGCTCCGCCTTCTTCACCACGTCCGTGTACCATTGGGCAAAGTCCACATCCATGGAGGTAATCTCTTCTACCATTTTTTTGTCTGCCATTTTTCTGTCCTCCTATTTTAGTTCCGTAAGCATCCTGGTAACGCACAATGCCCTCAGATTTATTTTCGGCCACATAATAACGTGTCCGTAAATAAATCTGTGCGTTTCCTGGATGCTTACTGATTTTAGTTCCGTAATCTTTCCTAACTAAAAGACGCCGGTCTCCTGTCCCTAAGGGACCGGAAAGCCGGCGGTACCACCCTACTTGATGCCCATGCATCCATCTCCTGTGCCCATAACGCAGGCCCGCGCCAGGCTTCGGCCGGACGACACGGCAATCTGTCCGCCGTACACCGGTCTCGCATGGAACTCCAAGGCAGGTTCCAGACTCTCCGCATAAGGACCTCCCAGCCGCCATTCCGCACGTTTCACCACAATACGGAATAAACCGGTCCTCTCTCTGGAATGCATCCAAATCTGTACTAATCCTCTTCACAGTCTGTATGTATGGGATTATAGTGCATGGCGCCCGAAATTGTCAAGCCTGAATTCATCCTCTCAGCTTTTTCAGCGCTTTCTCCGCAATCAGACACTTGCCGTGTTCCTCCAGCCCTACAACCTGGGACTCTTCCGCCGCATACAGGCTTCCGAACTCCATGGCCTGGACACAGGCCCTGCTGTAGCGCTCATAGGAAGCACGCCCCTTCAGCAGATACAGATAATAGAGTCCGTCCATCTCATACAGCCTGCTGTCCACCATCAGATTCGAGGGCAGCACAGCCGCATATTCCATAATCCTGCCAATTCCCGCGAAGACAAACACCGCAAACCCGGGGCGCTCTGTCTGCTGATTCTGCCCGGATGCGCTCCCTTCCTGGCCGGTTCCCTGCGCCGCGCTTCCCTCCTGGCCTCCGGGGGCGGAATTCCCGTTCATGCTGAGCTTCTCCCGGGTTCTCTGAAGAATTCTCTTCATCTCCTTCAGACATTCAATGAACTGATCGCTCTCCTTGCCTTCGGGATCTCTGTCCGAAAAAGTCAATAACAATCCCTGATCCGGCAAAAGCATGATCTGCAGATCAAAAGCAAACTGCGGGGGCTTATACCCGACTTCCTCCCTGGCCTGTTCAATAATCTCCTGCACTACCTCTCTTGCCTTGTCGCTTCGCAAGATAAAATCCTTATAATCAATATCATACTCTTCCAACTCTTCATTAGACAGGAAGCACTTTACTGTTTTATCATCTACCCGTTCTATCTTCATATTATCATCCCCATTTTGTGCACAAAACAACCAATGACATCTTTATGATACCATGATATTCTGATTTTTTCAATTATAGAATTTTGATAATAGAATCCTGTCCTGGATTCTATTATATAATTTTGATAATAGAATCTGTATTTGATTCTATTATATAATTTTGATAATAGAATCCCGTCCCAGCTTCTTCGAACCGATATGTACTGTTCCTTCCCCGCTAAAATAATGTCAGCTGCTCATATCGCTCCGGGAACTCCTGCAGATATTCAAAACACTTATCCACCTCACAGATAATGTTATTTTCTCTGCATTTTTCGTAAAACAGCTTCATCAGCTCTCTGTTTCTGTCGCTGGGCACCTCGTAAGCGTATCCGTATCTCCTGTGATATCGTTCCTTCATCCCCGGAAAATGTCGGTCCAGCGCGGCATAAAAATATTCCCGGTCTCCCTCCCGCAGCGTCATCCCCATTCCAAAACAGATAATTCCCCGTACCCCTGTCTGGATACAATAATTCAAAATGCCTTCCACATTTTCTCTCGTGTCATTGATAAAAGGCAGAATCGGTGACAGCCAGACCACTGTCGGAATGCCATTGTCATGAAAAATCTGCAGCGCCTTCACCCGTTCTCCGGTTGTACATACATTGGGCTCCAGTATTCTGCACAGCTCCTCATCAAACGTGGTCAGAGTCATCTGTACCACACATTTTGCCTTCTCATTGATACTCTTTAGCAATGGAAGATCCCGCAGAATCCGGTTGGATTTGGTCTGGATAGCAACGCCGAATCCATATCGGTCAATGATTTCAAGACATCTTCTGGTCAGCTGAAGGTTCTCTTCACAATGCATATAAGGATCACACATGGCACCTGTTCCTATCATGCACTTTTTCCTTTTGGAACGCAATGCTTTCTCCAGCAGTTCGGGAGCATTCTGCTTTACTTCAATGTCTTCGAAATCATGGGTAAACTGATAGCATTTACTCCTGCTGTCACAGTAAATGCAGCCATGGGTACAGCCTCTGTAAAGATTCATCCCGTTCTGGGCGGACAATATCCCTTTTGCTTCCACAAAATGCACTATGCTTCCCTCCCCTGCTGATTCCGACCCGGCACTCACTCCAGTACGTCAAATGCCGTGCCGCAGGCCCAGGGACTTCCTATATCGCAGCGTCCGTGATGATACCGGCGGTCCACTACTTTTCCCTCTCCTTCCACCACATCCACTTTAATTCTGCTCTCCCCTGTCTGGACGCAGCCGTCCAGAATCGCAATCAGGGCATCCACATCCTGTTCCCTGCTTTCATAATTATTCTGATTCATGCATACTCCTTCTTATAGTTCCACTGCGATTATCAGCCGCGTTTTCCCGCCGGCAAACTCCGCCGGATATCATTAAGTCCGCTTCTCCCTCCGGTATCTCAGCGGCGTATAAAGGGTATATTTTTTGAATACTCTCTCAAAATATGTAATACTTTCAAATCCCAGCAGCTCCGAAATCTCCGTAACGGAATAATCTCCGTACACCAACAGGTTCTGTGCTTTTTTGACCCGCACGATATTCGTGTATTCGTTGACTCCGAATCCCGTGACTTCCTTGAAAATCCGGCTCAGATAAGATTTACTGATATAAAATCTGCCTGCCAGCTCTTCCAGACATTCCTTCGTATCAGGATGCATCTGCAGATAGTCCGCCACCTCGTGCACTTTCTGATGCTTTGCCGTCTGTGCCGTCTGCTCCCTCCTGTCCGGCAGCACGTTCTTCCGATACCGGCTCAACAGAACCAACAGCTCCAGCAGCTTCACCTTCACCATCAGTTCATACCCTTTCTGCTTCTCCCGAATCTCCTCTGTGATCTGCAATATCATGTCTTTCAGAATATCCGCGTCTTTTTTTCTCAGACTGATAATCTGCATATTCCTGTCATACAACTCCTCCAGCGTCAGGAATCCGTTTCCTTTCAGCAAATTGTCAAAGGCTTCCCTTTTAATCTGAAGCAACATCCGGTTGTGATAAGACGTCTTCGCCATGCTGGTCTTGTGAATCTGATTGGGTCTGACCAGAACCACATCCCCCGCTCCTACCCGGTAAGTCTCCTTATCAATAAAGTAATACCTCTCTCCTTCCAGAAGATAATACAGCTCATAGGTATCATGAAAATGCCGGTTCGCCATGGAAAACTCATTTTCCCGAATCACCTGCTCCGCCTCCACCAGCCCTTCCACCCGCTGTCTGAAAATCACCTGCTCCATATTCTGTCCTCTTCCATGGTTCACCTGCAGCCTTCTGTCCGCTTCTCTGATTTCTTCTCTCTGCCGTCAGATTCCCTTTTACTGTCAGAGCCTCCTTTGTCAACCTTCATTTCATATACCTGTGTCTCTGGCTTCTGCCTGGCCGTCATCTTTCTATACATTGATAATCTGCTTGTGTTCAATAGTACGAAAATGTCGAATTCAGACAAGATTATATGAGATTATTATACTATTTTATTGTATAATGGCAATAGCAATATAGAATGTTCACAGAAATTTTTTCAGGCAAAGTTTATTCAACAAAATTTATTATGATTAAGGAGGAGTACCTGGTATGCAATACGCTGAAAACAAAGTATCTGATATTCAGATTGCCTACATCGGCGGCGGTTCCCGCGGATGGGCCTGGACATTTATGACAGATCTGTCAATGGACGCTTCCGTCAGCGGCACTATCCGTCTGTACGACATCGACGAGGCCGCGGCAAAAAATAATGAAGTCATCGGAAAACGTCTGGGCAGTCGATCTGACGTCGTGGGAAAATGGGACTATATCACATGTAAAACCCTCGAAGAGGCGCTGACCGGCTGTGACTTTGTCGTCATCTCCATTCTGCCCGGCACCTTTGACGAGATGGCTTCCGACGTCCATCTTCCGGAGCGTCATGGCATCTATCAGTCCGTGGGAGACACAGCGGGACCCGGCGGCATGATTCGAGCTCTCCGCACCATTCCCATGTTCGTGGACATTGCAAACGCAATCAAGAACCATGCGCCAAATGCCTGGGTTATCAACTACACGAACCCCATGACACTCTGTGTGAAGACCCTGTATCATGTATATCCTGAAATCAAAGCCTTCGGCTGCTGCCACGAAGTGTTCGGCACCCAGAAGGTTCTGAAGGGAATCTGCGAGGAGACCTTCGGTTTAAAGGATATTGACAGACATGACATATTTGTCAATGTCCTGGGCATCAATCATTTTACCTGGTTCGACCAGGCCTCTTATAAGGGAATTGACCTCTTCCCTGTCTATGAAAAATATATTGAAGAGCATTTTGAGGAAGGTTTTGCAGAAGCGGACAACAATTGGGCAAACAGCACATTCAACTGTGCCCACAGAGTTAAATTTGATCTGTTCAGACGGTTTGGCCTGATCGCCGCCGCCGGCGACCGCCATCTGGCTGAATTCATGCCCGGCACAGAGTATCTGAAGGATCCGGAGACTGTGCGCAGCTGGAAATTTGGCCTGACCACCGTGGACTGGAGAAAGGGAGACCTGCAGAGGCGTCTGGAGCGCAGCCATCGCCTGGCCTCCGGCGAGGAAGAAATCCAGCTGAAACCCACCGGGGAAGAGGGAATCCAGCTGATTAAAGCCATCTGCGGACTGGACCGGATTGTCAGCAATGTCAATATCCCCAACACCAACCTGCAGATTCCCAACCTGCCCGCCGATGCCGTGGTGGAGACCAATGCCGTATTCAGCCGCGACTCTATCAAGCCCCTCATCGCCGGTCGGGTGCCTGAAAATGTAAAAGCGCTGCTGATGCCTCATATCGAGAACCATGAGCGGATTCTGAAGGCGGCGCTCACCTGTGACAGAGGGCTGGTTTATGAGGCTTTCGCGGCGGATCCTCTGGTAAAGGGGCGGATCAGCGAGACAGAAATTCACAGGCTGGTCGACGATATGATTGCCAATACTTCCGCTTATCTTCCGGAGGGGTGGAAATAATTTAACGCAATATTTAATTCGGACTGCTTAATGCGGCAACCCCTGCGGAAAGTGCAGACAGGCTAAAAGTTTACTTAACATGAAGGTACCTTCTTTGTGAAAAAATTTAAAAGGGGTATTCCCCAGTAGAGGAATACCCTACTTACTAAATACTTCATCCCAAAGCAGACAATCAATCAGGTCACTCAAGGTATGTATAAAATTATTTGGTGAAAACCAGAATTGAACATTATAACTGCGAGCTATACCTGCCTCGATCGGCTAAGGGAACTTTTATGGCCTCCATCGCCTGTTCGGCTGTCCATTTCATGGTATCCATCAAATTTGCAATGGCGGAGAGCATAGCATTCTCCATTCCTTTCTCCATCCCTCTTTCCATGCCCTCTTCCATACCTTTCTCCATGCCCGCAATTTTTGCTTTTGTTGTCTCTTCCGCCAATATCTCGGCAATCTCATCCTTCATCAGTCTTCTTAACGCTTCACACATACCTGAATCCCTCCTGATTTTCTCGTACAGATCTTCGTTCGCGGAGATACTTACCTGCAAAACCACATCTGCATTATTCCTGTCTCCAGGGTTTGTCAGTTCCCTG
>JAAWLQ010000116.1 GCA_022797995.1 Lachnospiraceae bacterium | reverse complement strand
ATACAGTTCCTCAACGGCGGCCTGGCCAATCAGGCATTTCAGTATATTTTTACCAGAGATTATGAGCTGTCCCATCCGGGAGAAGTAATCTATATGGATGACTCCTACTTTGCGTTAAATACCGTACATAACGGCTATGAGCTGGAAAAAGTATTCGGAATCAGGCCGCATATGCTGAGCGAATGCTTTGACGCCGATGTATGGGAATTCATTCTGGAGGAGCGCCGGAAGGGTAAGAGCGTACCGCAGATTCTGAATGAAAATGGAATTGAAATGTACATGGTATCCGAAGTGGGAGATGGTTATAAAACCTTCAATCCCTTTGAGGGAAAAGTGGTTCAGACGCCTACCAATCAGTATTGCCCGGAGATTCAGGACATGCCGGGCGATGTGTATTATCATGGCTATTGGGTGAACGCGAAATGGTTTGAGCGATACCGGGAGGTGCTTCTGAAGGATTTTACCTTTCCGGAGATAACGGATGAGGTGAACAGGGCGTATCTCCATCGGATTCAGAGTGTAAATTCGGTATCGCTCCATATCCGCAGAGGGGATTATGTGACGGTGGGATGGTCTCTGAATCCCAAATGGTATCGCTTTTGCATTGATAAGTTCAGACTCACAATTCCGGGACAGTGGGAGCTGTTCGTTTTCTCCGATGATATTCCATGGTGTAAGGAACATGGAAATGAGCTGGGCTTCGGAAAGCTCAAAAGTGTCACCTATGTGGAAGGCAACATGCATGGAAAGAATTATCTGGACATGCAGCTGATGAGTAAATGCAAGGCCATGCTCATGTCCAACAGTGCGTTCTGCTACCTGGCATGGCTGCTGAATGTGGATAGAAAGTACTATATTGACATCAGGTGAGGGAGCCGGATAGGGGATCGTCCGGAAGGGATTTCCGGAATACAGCTTTTGAATTGAGAACACGGCAGGTTATCCGGAGATAGCAGGCAGGTTTTGATAAAAACAGAACAGGAAAAGTGGAAGAGAAATATGAGAAGAGCGCAGAAAAGGCAGGCGGAGGACTTCGTGAAGTTACTGGCCCAGGCCCATGATGAGATCAGGAAGGAAATCGGGAAGAAGAACAGGACGGCGGCCATGGATTTGCTGGCTCAGTGCCAGGAGGGCGCCGTTCAGCTTGGAAATCTGATTGAGAAGACAGAGGGGGAAGAGGCGACAACGATTCCGCTTCTGGAAGCTTACTGCGAGCTGGTCTACCGGATTTATGAAGAGATAAACTGTGGAACGGATGAAGGCAGGGAAGAGAAAGGGGCGGAGGCGAGAGGCGCCAGTGCCCCTGTGACAGAAATGAAAGAGACAGAAGTGAAAAGCGCCGGTGCCCCTGTGGAAGAAAAGAAAGGGACAGAAGTGAAAAGTGCCGGTGCCCCTCTGGCAGAAAACCGAATATATAAAAAGCTTCGAAAAGCGTTGTTGCAGATAGAGAACAGTATCAGAAATGATATAAAAGTCAGGCTGGAAGTGGTATTTTTCCCCTACAAGGCCTCCATGTGGGATTCCCTGGAAAGCGCCTGGATGGCGGCTAATGGGGATCCGGACTGCGACGCCTATGTGGTGCCAATTCCCTATTATGACAGGAACAAGGATGGTTCGCTGGGAGTCTATCATTACGAAGGGGGAAACCTGCCGGAATACGTGCCGGTAGTCTATTATGAGAATTATCGCCTGGAGGAGCGCAGGCCGGATATTGCCTACATTCACAATCCCTATGACCAGGGAAATTACGTGACCAGCGTCGAACCTCGGTTTTATTCTATGGAGATAAAAAAATATACTGATAAATTAGTATATATACCTTATTATACAACAACGGGCGGAATGGCCGAAGGGCAGGAGCAATGCATGGCTTATTACTATGCGGATTACATTGTCATCCAGTCGGAAAAGTATCGGAAATTCTTTGATCCGGCTTTGCCGGACAGTAAATTTCTGGCATTCGGCTCCCCGAAGTTTGACCGGATTATCCGGATGTGCGCCAGTCCGGGAACGCCGCCGGAGGAATGGAAGCAGAAAATGGAGGGCAGAAAGGTTTATTTTTACAATACAAGTATCAACGGCATGCTGGGAGACACGGCCAGATTCCTGAAGAAAATGGCTTATGTATTCCAGTGCTTTCAGGGGAGGGAGGATGTCTGCCTGATGTGGCGGCCGCATCCCCTGCTGGAATCCACATTTGATTCCCTGCGGCCGGAATATCGGCCTGTCTATGACCGGCTGAAGAAGCTCTTCCTGGAAAAGGATCTGGGGATTTATGACGAGACACCGGATATTACGGAGACGATTTCTTATTGTGATGCCTATATCGGAGACGGAGCCACATCGGTGACTTCCCTCTTCGGCATGGCGGGAAAGCCGCTGTTCATTCTGGACAATAACCTGGATAAGGCGCCGGAGGAAGATGACTGGCGGGGAGAGATTATCCGGGGATACCGGTCAGACGGGTACGACCAGTGGATTATCACGCAGGGGAACAAACTGTACCATTCCCCGGAAAATGATTATCATTACAGGTATGCCTGTGACCTGTCGGCCTACTCCTCGGGCTATTATTATTCCAGCGCATGGGAAATCGGCGGGAAGGTGTATGTGTGTCCGGCCAATGGGCAGGACATTCTGGTAGTGGCGGAAGGCAGAATCGAGAGGCGAGTGGCTCTGGAACGCTGTGTGGAGCAAGGGGGCGCCTTTGCGGGAGCATGGAGAATCGGGCAGTATCTGTTCCTTCTTCCCATGCGCTATCCGGCCATTGTCAGGTATGATACGGAGAAGGACAGAGTGGATTATATCAGAGGATATAATGACGTCTTTGTCCAGAATGTGGAAGGAAAGTGGCGCGTGGGCGGGAGCTGTGTCTGGAACGGGTTCCTGATGCTTGCCTCACCGGTGGACAATCGTATTCTGGCTATAGAAGCCGGTACGGGGACAGCGGGACTGCTGGCTGTCAATGTACGGAACTATGAGGGATGCGTGAGCATGCTTCCCGAGACAGTGGAGCGGACCGGGGGAAGGCTGACGGGGAATGGAGAAGCAGTGGCAGGGCACGCAGAGAATGTGGCGGGAAAGGACGGAGCTGTAACACAATACATTTGGCTGCTGCCATATACCGGGACAACGATTGTACGCTGGAATCCGGAGACCGGAGAATCCAGGGAATACAGCCATATGCCGGCAGGCTTTCAATGCAGGGAGCTGCCCAAGGGACTGGAGACGAATGAGCGGCCTTTTGGCCAGGCTATGTTCAGAGAAAAAGAAGTAATTTTTTCACCCTGCTGGGGAAATATGTTTATCCGTCTGGACCGGGAGACCGGAGAGCTGCGGAAATGGGAGCCCTTCTTCCCGGTATTGGAAAAGGAAAAAAATGAATATTTCATTTTCGGTTCTCCGGGGTATTTTCTGCCCGGGGGTGCAGGGAAATGTATGGGAGTCGGAACGCATACTGAATATGCCGGAGATATGGAATACACGGTACATGAAAGGAAGAAATCGGAGCAAACGGTATGGCCCGGTGGAGAGGCGAAGGAAAGCGGGGGTAATTGGCCGTATCGCTGGTTCTCCGCATTCGACCGGAGGCTGTACGATATCAACCCGGACACAGGAGAGTACCGCGAGGTGGATATCGTATTCGATAAGGAAGAATTACAGGTACATGCGGACGGATTCTGCGAAGGGTCTGACTGGATGCAATATGCCTGCGAGGAAAATGCCTTCCAGACGTTGGAGGATTTTCTGGACGGAAAGCTGAAAGGAGCTCCCTTTGACCGGGAAAGGCAGCTTCGGGCTTATGAGAAAATAGCCGCCAACAATGACGGGACCTGCGGGGAGAAGCTGCATAGATTTGTGTGCGCAAGGATGGAGCAGCGATGATGGGCAGGCAGAAGTCCAGGGCTGGGAAGAAGTGGGCCGGCGGGGATTTAAAGGAAACAAGGGCAGATAGTGACGGACTGACAGTCCAGGAACAAAATGAGCAGGTTGATACAGCATGGGACGAATAGACAAGATTGGGACTGTCGGACAGCCAGAGCACTGGTTGGCTGGCCAGAGCCGGATAATTGGACTGCCGGCTGAAGATAGACAGGAACAGACGAAGTAAGAGCAGAAGACAGGCGGATGGAGATGAAAATGACAAAGGTAATAACATATGGGACATTTGACCTCTTTCACGAGGGACATTACCGGCTGCTGCAAAGGGCGAAGGCCCTGGGGGATTACCTGATTGTGGGAGTGACCACGGAAGCGTACGACAAGGCCAGAGGGAAGCTGAATGTAATGGATTCGCTGGTGACCCGCATAGAAAATGTGAAGAAAACCGGTTTTGCAGACGAGATTATCATTGAGGAGACCCCGGGACAGAAGTTTAATGATATCAAACGGCTGAACATAGACATCTTTACCGTTGGCTCGGACTGGGTGGGATGCTTTGACTACCTGAAGGATTATTGCCAGGTGGTTTATCTGGAACGCACCAAGAACATTTCCAGCACCATGCTTCGGGAGCAGAACAGCCACATTCAGAGAATCGGAATCATCGGAACCGGAAGGATTGCGAACCGGTTTGTGCCGGAGGCGAAGCATGTCAGCGGCGTCAACGTCCAGGGGGTATACAATCCTCACAGGGAGAGCGCCCGGCGGTTTGCCGAAAAATGGGAGCTGGATGCTTACGGGAATCCGGAAGAATTCTATGAGGCCGTGGATGTGGTGTATATCGCCTCTCCGCACGAAACCCATTACGACTATATAAAAGCCGCTCTGGAAGCAGGCCGCCATGTGATCTGTGAAAAGCCGATGGTACTGCGGCAGGAGCAGGCCGAGGAGCTTTTTGCCCTGGCCAGAGAGCGGGGATTGATTCTGATGGAGGCGATCAAGACAGCGTACTGTCCCGGATTTCAGAAGCTGCTGGGGGTTGCCTGCAGCGGGACCATCGGCAGTATCCGGAATGTGGAGGCCTGCTTTACGAAGCTGGAGAATCCGGACGGCAGGGAGCTGACGGACCCTGAATACGGGGGCAGCTTCACGGAGCTGGGGAGCTACTGCATGCTGCCGATTTTGAAGCTGCTGGGAAAGGAATATACGGATATTCGATTTGATTCCATCCGTGGAGAAAACGGGCTGGATTTATTTACAAAAGTGTCTCTCACTTATCCCACGGGACTGGCAACTGCCACCTGCGGCCTGGGGGTAAAATCGGAAGGCCGGCTTCTGATTGCCGGGACGAAGGGATACATTGTGGCGGAGGCGCCCTGGTGGAAGACCTCTTATTTTGAGGTGCATTACGAGGATACGGGAAAGGTGGAAAAGCATTCGGAGATTTTTCTGGATGACGGCCTGCGGTATGAAATCAGCGATTTCCTTTTCCTGCTGAACGGGACGGACAGGAATAATTTCAAGCTGACCCGGGGGGAATCTATCGCGCTGGCCGGGATGATGGGACAGTTTTTGGAGAAGAGGGGAAAAGAAAGCGGTTAGTTACTATGGAGATGAATGCCTGACAGAGCAGCCGACACCCTGTCTGAACCCGGGTAAAGAAAAGAACGAGGAAAAACGATTGTCATACTTTACACCCCGCATGTGGATTGGTATAATGAATTTGACAGGAGTTACATTTTTATAAGCGTTCAGAGTTTTGCGGGTGCATTGCTTCAGATACAGAAAACGGGAGCAGGAAAGTGCCGACGGGGTGAATGCGGAGACAGGAAGAGGAGAAAAAATATGAGAATATGGGCACACAGAGGATGCAGTCAGGCATGTCCGGAGAACACACTGCTGGCTTTTGAAAAGGCGGCGGCGCTGAAAGATCTGGCAGGAATCGAGCTGGATATCCAGCTGACCAGGGATGGTGAAATTGTGGTATGCCACGACGAGAAAGTGGACCGAACCACAGACGGAACCGGCGAGATCAGGAGCTTTACGCTGACGGAGCTGAAAAAGCTGAAGATAGACGCCGGCAATGGCCGGATGGAGCAGATTCCCACCATGAAGGAGGTTCTGGACCTGCTGGAGCCCAGAATGAGAGAGGGCCTGGAGATCAACATAGAGCTGAAGAACGGCGGGTTCGCTTATGAGGGAATGGAAGAGCAGATTATTGAGATGGTGCACAAAAGGAACCTCCAGGACAGAATTGTGTATTCCTCTTTTAATGCGCTTTCGCTGGAACACGTCCGCGAAATAGATCCGCAGGCGCGAATCGGTATACTGGACAGGAAGATTTCAGACTGTCTGTATAAGCTGAAAGGCGGATGCGGTGCCAACGACCTCCATCCGTACTGGAAGGGGCTTGATCTTCCGGCTGAGCGCTTTAAGGGTTATACGGTGCGGGCGTGGATGTCAGGGCATCTGTTCCCGGAGAAGGCAACAGGGAACAGGCTGGACATGGAGCCGCTGGAGCGCCAGGGAATTACGGACCTGATTTTAAATGAGCCGGAAGTGTATGTGCAGTGAGATAAAACCGGCTACAAATTTTATACCGGAGGAAGAAAATGGCAATTCCAAAAGAGATGCAGGCAAAATACGATGAAATTTCAAAGATTCTGATCGATTACAGCGTAAACTATCTCAGTAAGGAATATGAAGTACTGTGCCTCCATGCGTTGGAAAAATTATGCCGTAAGCGTCCGTCGCCCTTAAAAAGCGGCAGGAGTCATACCTGGGCGGCAGGCATTGTCTATGCGGTTGGAAGCAATAACTTTATATTTGACAAATGCCAGCCCATTCATATGACGGCAAAAGAACTGGTTGCGCCCTTCGGAGTCGCTGCCTCAACGGCGTCGAACAAGGCAGGAGAAATCCGAAAGATGTTGAAAATAAATTATTTTCAGGCAGAGTGGTGCCTGCCGTCCCAGATGGGGAATAATACTATGCTGTGGATGATATCCATAGACGGAATAATAGTTGACGCAAGGAATCTGCCGGTGGAAATACAGGAGATTTGCTATCAGAGAGGCTTGATCCCTTATGTGCCTGGGCACAGGGAGCAGGATAAACAGGGAGAGTGAGTACGACTCGAGTGATACTATAGCCGCGATATGCAGAAGAGGGTAAATAGAGGGCTTACCCTCTCAAAGATCAGCGCACTGGAGCAAGGGAATGTTGGAAAGACAATGGGAGACAGGAAAATGAGACGGTATTTCAACACAGAAGGCAGGTGCCGGCCGGATATTCATTATATGGTACGCCTTGATGACAGACTAGATAAGATCAGGCGATTGTATGTGGATAGAGGAAAATATTTTGTGATCAATCGGGGAAGGCAATATGGTAAAACCACAACGCTCATGGCCCTGGCCGAATATTTGAAGGATAATTATACGGTTCTGCCCATGGATTTCCAGGCATTGGGAACGGATAATTTTGCCGATGGGCCTACCTTTGTGATTTCTTTTATTGAATACATGGAAGAGATCTTTACCAGGAAAGCGGGATTGCGGGATGACGTGTGTATGGAAGCTTATCAGGAATTGCTTTCCCTGAAAAGTAAGGAGAAAGTGGGGCTGGATAAATTGTTCCGTGGCCTGAGCAGGATGTGCGAAACTGCGAAAAAGCCTGTCGTCCTGATTATAGACGAAGTGGACAGCGCATCCAACAATCAGATTTTTATCGACTTTCTGGCACAGCTGAGACGGTATTATCTGGACAGAGAGAGCAGCCCCACTTTCCAGTCGGTGATATTGGCAGGTGTGTATGATATTAAAAATCTGAAGCTGAAAATACGCCCGGATGATGAGCATCAGTACAACAGTCCATGGAACATTGCCGCAAGATTTAATATCGAGATGGGTTTTTCGGCAGAACAGATTGCCCGGATGCTGCAAGAATACGAAGACGACCAGAACACGGGGATGGACGTAGAAGCCATGGCCAGATGTATTTATGAATATACTTCCGGCTATCCGTATCTGGTTTCGGCTATCTGTAAGTTTCTGGATGAAGATATTCCTGAGATGGACGGATTTGCAGCTTGTGGGGCTGCATGGACAGAAGAGGGCGTGAAGGAGGCTGTGAAAATACTGCTGAATGAAAATGTACCGCTATTCGGCAGCATGGTACGACAGCTGAATTTGTATCCGGAGCTGAAGGATGTGTTGGAGCAGATCCTGTATGAGGGGCAGAGGATAGCTTTCAGTCCGGATACAAAATCAATCAATATGGGTCTCATGTTTGGCTTCCTGAAAGAAAATGACGGCCAGATTGTTATTGCTAACCGTATCTTTGAAATGCGGCTGATGAATCTATTTATATCAGAGGAATCTGTTCGAAGCGACGTATTCAGACAGGGGCAGAGCGACACAAACCAGTTTATCCGAAACGGCCGGCTGGATATGGACAGGGTCCTGGAGAAGTTCGTGGAATATTTCCGGGATATTTATGGCGATAATGATGAAAAGTTTATCGAAAAGTACGGGCGGAAGTTTTTCCTCCTTTACCTGAAACCCATTATCAACGGCACCGGAAATTATTATCTGGAAGCCCAGACCAGGGATGCGGGGCGGACGGATGTAGTTGTGGACTACCGCGGGGAGCAGTTTATCGTGGAAATGAAGATCTGGCGCGGGAACGAGTACAATGAGAGAGGGGAGGAACAACTGGCAGGGTACCTGGATTATTTTCGCCGGAAGAAGGGATATATGCTGAGCTTCAACTTTAACCGGAAGAAGGATGTGGGCTTGAAGACTATTGCGCTGGGGGATCGGGTTATTGTGGAGGCGGTGGTGTGAAACTGGTAAAGTACCCGGCATTGTTATATCGGGAGAAAGGGAAGGATGAAGCGCTATTTTAATACAGAGGGACAATGTGATCCGAATCTGCACTACATGGTGCGGCTGGACGATAGAGTAGAGGAGATAAAACGACGTTTCGTAGACCCTGGGAAATATTTCGTGATCAACCGGGGAAGGCAGTATGGAAAGACTACTACCTTGTATGCGCTGGAAGAATATCTGCGGGACAGCTATATTGTCGTCTCCATGGATTTCCAGGAAATCAGTACGGCGGAATATCGGGATGAATTTACCTTCGCGCGGACATTCCTGAGATTGTTCGTGGAGGCTGTACAGGAGAGCGGGGCAGATACGGAGGGTCTGAAACAGGCCGCCGAGGCAGGGGAAGACAGGCGGATGACGCTGGGTGAGATGTTTGGCCTGCTGAGCCGGTTTTGCGGAGAAGCTTCCAGACCGGTGGTCCTGATGGCGGATGAGGTGGATCATGGGGGAAACTATCAGGTATTCCTGGATTTCCTGGCGCTGCTTCGAGGCTATTACCTGAAACGAAGGAAGAAGCCTACATTTCATTCGGTTATCCTTGCGGGAGTATATGACATTAAAAACCTGAAATTGAAGATTCGTCCGGAGGAAGAGCATCAATATAACAGTCCCTGGAATATCGCGGCGGAATTCAATGTTGAGATGGAGCTTTCCGCTGTTCAGATCAGAGATATGCTTGAGGAGTATGAGGCGGATCATCGGACGGGAATGGATACAGCTGCAGTGGCGGAGGAGATTTATCAATATACATCGGGCTATCCATATTTGGTGTCTGCAATCTGTAAAATATTGGATGAACGTATGCAAAAGGAAGGTTATGCAGATCAGGGGAATATCTGGTCGGAAGAAGGAATCGGAGAAGCGGTAAAAATCATTTTGATGACAAAAATCCCTTTGTTTGACAGCATGGTGCGACAGCTGGATTTGTATCCGGAATTAAAAGATGTGCTGGAGCAAATCCTGTATGAAGGGAAGAGGGTACCGTTCAGCCCGGATACCAAATCAATCAACACGGGTCTTATGTTTGGCTTTCTGAAGGATAAAGACGGACAGATGTTCATTGCAAATCGGATATTTGAGATGAGGCTGATGAATTTGTTTATTACAGAGGAATCTGTCCGGAGCGATGTCTTCAGACAGGGACAGAGCGACATGAATCAGTTTATCCGAAACGGCCGGCTGGATATGGACAGGGTTCTGGAGAAGTTCGTGGAATATTTCCAGGAAATTTATGGCGATAATGATGAAAAATTTATCGAAAAGTACGGGCGGAAGTTTTTCCTGCTCTACCTGAAACCTATTATCAACGGTACCGGAAATTATTATCTGGAAGCCCAGACCAGAGATGCGGGGCGGACGGATGTGGTTGTGGACTACCGCGGGGAGCAGTTTATCGTGGAAATGAAAATCTGGCGCGGGAACGAGTACAATGAGAGAGGGGAAGAGCAGCTGACAGGGTATCTGGATTATTTCCGCCGGGAAAAGGGATATATGCTGAGCTTCAACTTTAACCGGAAGAAGGATGTGGGCTTGAAGACTATTGCGCTGGGG
>JAAWLQ010000115.1 GCA_022797995.1 Lachnospiraceae bacterium | reverse complement strand
CCTCCTTCCCATATCGCAGGTGTTGATAGGTGCCTTCCCGGAATCGCCAGTCTCTGTCCAGATTGATTGTTCTCATACATCTGCCTCCTTCCCATATCGCAGGTCCTGTCTGCAATACTGACATACTGTTTATTATATCTTTTTGATAATAGAATTATCTCTTTGATTCTATTATATCTTTTTGATAATAGAAGTGACAAGGACGTAAAATGAGTGTATGATAGAAAAGAGGGACTGATTGCACGAAAAGGATATGTATGGCAGGAGAGGAAGTATGACGGAATTATTCTCTGATATTTCAGAGCGGTGCAGGTATTATCGTAATTTTTATAATCTATGGCAGAAACAGCAGGCGGAAGAGCTGACATGGCAGACCCCTTCAGTGGAGCGCAATATGCCGGGCAGCTTCAGCACCCTGCTGTATCTGTATGACAGGGACGGAATGCAATATAGCTTCAGCCGCCGGGAAATCCGCTGCAGGCACAATGCGTCCCCGGGACAGGGACATTTCCACCGCCATCAGTATGTGGAGCTTTTCTATGTGGTGGAGGGAAGCTTTGAACAGATTCTGTTGGGAGAGCATCAGCATTTTGAGCAGGGTGAAATCGTTATTACGGACCGGAATTGTGAACATGCGGACTATCTGACAGGGCAGCGCAGCGCGGTGTTGTTCCTCTGTCTTTCTCCCGAATATGTGGACAGTCTGTTGGATGCCTATGAAACCACGGATAATTTACAGAGCTTTTTGTTTCATGCGCTCAGCCGTCAGAAACAGGAACAGAGTTTTCTGAGGCTTCGGACAATCTCAGGCGCATCAGGGATAGAACGGTTATTGGAACAGCTGGTACAGGAGGATTATGGGCGTGCTCCGGGTTGGGAAGCTATCGTGAAGGGGAATCTGATCCGTCTGTTCTCCCTGCTCTGTACCGATTACACCCTCATATTGCACAGCTCCAGCCAGGAAGCTAAGGAAAAGGTTCTGCTCTATGAACTGGAACGTTATATTCGTTTACACAGGGGGGATGTAACGGCAGGGAAGCTGGAGGAAGTATTCCATTATCATCGAAATTATTTCAATCTTGTGCTGAAAAAGTACAGGGGAATCGGATTTCAGGAATATGTGCAGAAGCTCCGTATAGAATATGCCTGTGAGCTGCTGTCCGCCGCGAACATTTCTGTCCGTCAGATTGCAGCCATGGTCGGTTATACAAACAATAGCTTTTTTCATCACCTGTTTCAAAAGTATGTGGGAGTGTCTCCCGGGGAGTATCGAAGAAGAAACAGTCAGGGATCTTTTGATTGAGTTTGATTGAGTCTATTGAAAAAGTAGTGGACGCTCTGGCAAAGCTGTGGTAAAATGCATACATAAAGCTGGCGGCCGCGAGGAAGCCGGGGGAAATTATAAACAGGAAAAGTAAGGCAAAGGTGTCTTTGAGTGTATACTTGAAGACCCTTTTTTTATTCATGGCAATAGAAGCCTCGCGAAGCATGGCTTCTATTGCCCTATGCGCAGGCCCGCAATGGAAAGTTTGCCGCAGAAGCGGCTTCTATTGCCCTGAGACTAAAATGACAGGAGGAAATGGAAATGTCAAAGTACATATTTATTACAGGCGGTGTGGTCTCCGGACTGGGAAAAGGAATCACGGCGGCGTCTCTGGGCAGACTGCTCAAGGCCAGGGGATTAAAAGTGGCGGCACAGAAGCTGGATCCATATATCAACGTGGATCCCGGCACCATGAGTCCCTATCAGCATGGAGAAGTATATGTAACCGAGGATGGAACGGAGACAGACCTGGATCTGGGGCATTATGAGCGCTTTATTGACGAAGACCTGAATAAATATTCCAACCTGACCACCGGTAAAGTGTACTGGAATGTGCTCAATAAAGAACGCCGGGGAGAATATCTGGGATCTACTGTTCAGGTGATTCCGCACATTACCAACGAAATCAAGGAATTTGTCTATAATGTGGGAAAGAAGTCGGATGCGGATATCGTGATAACGGAAATCGGAGGAACCATCGGCGACATAGAATCCCAGCCATTTATCGAGGCAGTCCGTCAGGTTTCGCTGGAAGTGGGCAGAGAGAACAGCCTGTTTATCCATGTGACGCTGGTGCCCTTCCTGCGCGGGTCGGACGAACATAAATCCAAACCCACCCAGCACTCGGTAAAAGAGCTCCAGGGCATGGGTGTCAATCCAAATATCATTGTCCTGCGGTGTGACGAACCTTTGGAGGAAGCCATTTTCAGGAAAATCTCTCTGTTCTGTAATGTGAAGCCTGACTGTGTCATTGAGAATCTGACCTTGCCCAACCTTTATGAGGCGCCTCTGATGCTGGAGAAGTCTGATTTCTCAGCGGTGGTCTGCCGTGAGCTGGGGATACAGGCGCCGGAGCCTGATCTGGAGGAATGGAAGGCTATGGTGGAGCTGTGCAGAAATCGAAGTGGGAAGGTTCATATCGGCCTGGTAGGAAAATATGTAGGCCTCCATGACGCCTATCTGTCGGTGGCGGAGGCTTTGCGCCATGCAGGCTGCTATCATAAGGTTTATGTGGAAATCCACTGGATTGACGCGGAGAAAATCACTGTGGAGAGCAGCGAGGAAGAGCTTTCCGGGCTGGATGGGATTCTGGTTCCGGGAGGGTTCGGCAGCAGGGGAATCGAGGGGATGATTCTGGCGGCAAAGTATGCCAGGGAAAAGGGACTGCCCTATTTCGGCATTTGCCTGGGTATGCAGATTGCCGTAATTGAGTATACCAGGAATGTGGGAGGAATCCCCAAAGCCAATTCGGGAGAATTCGACGAACAGTGCATGGATAAAGTCATTGACTTTATGCCGGGACAGAGCGGCGACATAGACAAGGGAGGGACGTTACGGCTGGGGGCCTACCCCTGCGTGATTCAATCAGGGACCACGATGGAGCGCTGTTACGAGAGCAATTTGATCAGCGAAAGACACAGGCATCGCTATGAATTTAATAACGAATATCGTGAATTCCTGCAGAGCAAAGGGCTTGTAATCAGCGGGACCTCTCCTGACGGAAGGCTGGTGGAAACCGTAGAGCTGGAAGACCGTCCGTTCTATGTGGGAGTGCAGTATCATCCGGAGTTCAAGAGCCGTCCCAACCATCCCCATCCACTTTTCAGGGGATTCATTGAAGCGGCCGGGGAGGTGGCGCGGCGCCGGGAAGAGAGATAGAAATTGCAGAAGCCGAAAATACCTGAGAAGCGGGAAAAGAGAGCAGACAGAAAATATGAAATTATGAATGAAAATGTGGAATAAACAAAACGCGCAGGGCAAGTCGGAGTAAGAAATAAAAGAAAATATGAAAAACAAAATAAATAAACGGAAAATAAGAAAAACGAGAAAGATAAAGAACGAAAAGAACAGAGAATAAGAAAAGCAGAGAATACGCAAGAGACAAAAAGAACAGAAAAAACAGGAAAGGCAGGAGAAACGGCATGAGCGTCCATGAAGAGTGTGGAGTGTTTGGGCTGATCAGTCCCAAAACCGCCGATGTGGCAGGGGCGGCCTATTACGGATTATATGCTTTACAGCATCGGGGGCAGGAGAGCTGTGGAATCGTCATCAATGATGACGGTATGTTTTCCTCCCATAAAGATCTGGGACTGGTCAGCGAAGTATTTACCTCAGATACCTTATCCCGTCTTCCCCGGGGGAATATGGCGGTAGGCCATGTCCGATACGGAACCACGGGAGGAACCAATCGGAGAAACTGCCAGCCGATTGAAGTGAATCACCAGAAAGGGAAGATGGCGATTGCCCACAACGGGAATCTCAGCAATGCTGCGGAGCTTCGCAATGCGCTGGAATTGTCGGGAGCTATTTTTCATACCACAAGCGATACGGAGACTATCGCTTATATTGTGACAAGAGAACGACTCAGGACGCCTTCTATCGAGGAGGCCCTCAGCGCCGCCATGAACGTACTGGACGGCGCTTATTCTCTTATATTAATGTCTTCACAGAAGCTGATCTGTGCCAGAGACCCCTATGGATTCCGGCCCCTCTGTTATGGAAAGACAGCGGATGGAATGTATGTGGCGGCATCTGAAAGCTGTGCGCTGAAAGCGATTGGAGCGGAATTTATACGGGACCTGGAGCCGGGAGAGATCCTGGTGTTCGGTCCGGAGGGCATGGTTTCCCGTAGAGAGCACTGCGGCAGAAAGCAGAAAAAATGCTGCATTTTCGAGTATATTTATTTTGCCAGACCGGATTCTGTTATCGACGGGGTATCGGTCCATGGAGCAAGAGTACAGGCGGGAAAGATTCTGGCCAGAAAGCATCCTGTCCAGGCAGATATCGTGATCGGGGTACCGGATTCCGGTCTGGACGCCGCGCTGGGATTCAGTATGGAATCCGGCATTCCCTATGGGATAGGACTGATTAAAAACAAATATATAGGCAGAACCTTTATTTCTCCCGGACAGGATGCCAGAATGGACCAGGTGAAGATTAAGCTCAGTGCAATAGAGGAAAGTATCCGGGGCAAACGGGTGGTTCTGATTGATGATTCCATTGTGCGGGGGACTACAAGCGGCCGCATTGTAAGGCTGGTGCGGGAGGCCGGCGCCAGCGAGATTCATATGAGAATTTCATCCCCTCCCTTTCTGCATCCCTGTTATTATGGGACGGACATTGATTCCAGGGAAAATCTGATCGCCTGCCATCACAGCGTGTCGGAAACGGCGGAAATAATCGGAGCGGACAGCCTGGGCTACCTGCCGGTATCGGAGCTGGGTTCTCTGATTGGAGGGTGCGGATACTGCAGTGCCTGCTTTGACGGCGTCTATCCAACGGAGATACCTGCCGACACGAGAAAAGATAGATTTGAGCAGAAGCTGGGTAAAAATAATTAACAGAATCTACCTTGGTAAATTGGGGGGAACATGGTATAATGTGCGCAAAGGGCAGAGTCAAGTGCCCGAAGAAGCAGCTGCCGTGCCTGCACGAGCAGATGATTATTCGGGGATTTGACGAGCGAAGCGAACCCGGAACCCCTGTCCCTGGGGTTTCGGGTCTCTGCCCGGGACTTGCGGACATAGTATATGCGCAAAGGGCAGAGAATGGTCTCTGCCCGGGACCCGAGGTACATAAACATGGAGAAAAAGGAAATGCAGCAGGCTGCAGAAGTGGAAAAAAAGACTGAAAGGATATGGAAAAGGAAGCACTGGCATCCGATTCTATCAGGATTTCTGATTCTGGCGATGGCGATTTCCTTTTTCTTTTTATTGTTCCGGTTTGAAGATTTATGCGCAAAGGCAGGTGCCTTGATTTCTATTCTGATGCCATTTATTTACGGTGGTGTGATGGCATACATGCTGAGAATGCCATGCAACTTTTTTGAAAAACACCTGGAAAAATGGCTTCCGAAAAAACTGAAAAAGAGAGCGGGAGGATTTGCCATATTGCTGAGCCTGTTCTGTGCGGGACTGATTCTGTACCTGTTAATCAGTATGGTGGTACCGCAGCTGGCAGCCAGCATTTCTTCCATTATCACAGAGCTGCCTGGTTTCGCTGAAAGAACGTCGAAATGGGTAGAGGAATTGCTGGCGGATAATCCGGTGGTGGAAAATTATCTGCAGACGGCCATGGAAGCAGTCAATATGAAGATTGAGGTCTGGGCTCAAAAGGACCTTCTGCCTATGCTGATGAATATGGTGGGCGGATTTGCCGGTACGGTTTCCACAGTTGTCACTTTTTTATTTAATATCTGTATTGGAATGGTAGTATGTATTTATATGCTTGGCTCGAGGAAGCTTTTTGCCAGACAGGCCAAAGCTGTGGTCTACAGCATTTTCAAACCCAGATGGGCGGAAGCAATATTGAGTGAGGTGAATTACGCAGATAAAATGTTCGTTGGCTTTTTCAGCGGGAAAATATTGGATAGTGCAATCATCGGCCTGATCTGCTACATAGTTTCTCTGATATTAAGATTTCCCAATGCGATGTTGATCAGTGTCATTGTGGGAATTACCAATATTATCCCCTATTTTGGCCCCTGGATCGGAGCAGTTCCGTCGGCCCTGCTGATTTTGATTGTGGATCCCATGAAATGCATCTGGTTTTTGGTGTTTATTATCGTTCTGCAGCAGTTTGACGGCAATATTCTGGGTCCCCGCCTTCTGGCCAACAGCACGGGCCTGTCCGGATTCTGGGTTCTTTTTTCTATCACAGTGTTCGGCGGGGTATTTGGATTTGTGGGCATATTGGTCGGCGTGCCGGTGTTTGCCGTCATTTATGACCTGCTTCGGAAGCTGGTGGTGATGGGGCTTGGAAGAAATCATAAGCTGGAATTGCTGGGATTAGGTGAGAATGAGGGAAAGCGGCAAGACAGCCTGCAGGAGGAACAGCAGGACAACCAGCAGGAGTAGCAGGGAAATCTGTAGGAGTGGTGGCAAGCAGTCCGGGAGGAACTATGGAGCAGAACATTTTAAAAAAGTTTGCGGCGTTGGGGGCCGATGTAATCTGTCAATGTAAAACGATAACGCAGCCTCTGGGATTTACTCCCTATTTTCACAATCACGATGGATGTGAGATATTGCTGATTCTGGGGGGATCTCTGGATTTCTATACGGAATTCGGGGGAGCAAGACTGGAGCGGGGCGATCTGGTCTGTATCAATGAATATGAATTCCATCGTGCGGATGTGGTTACGAAGGGACAATATGACCGCATCGTAGTCAATGTGAGACATAATTATCTCGCCCGGATTTCCACACCCAGAACAGATTTTACTGCCTGTTTTCAGCAGAATCCACAGAATCCGATAAAGATGACACATTTGTCAGAAGAAAAAATCGCAGAGTTAAGCGGGTATGCGCAGGCCCTGCAGGAAAGTCTGGAGCAGAAGAAAATCGGGGATGAGCTTGTGTCAGATGCTTTTCTGAAGTTGATCCTGGTGATGATTGTGCGGCAGTTCCGGAAGCAGGAAATGCCGGGAAGGACCAATATTGTGCCGTGGCTGGTTGCGGAGACTTTCTCCTATATCGAGGATCATCTGACGGAGGAAATCACATTGAAAAAGCTGGAAGAGCATGTTCATCATAACGGTACTTATATAAGCAGATGTTTTAAGCAGATTACAGGTATCACACTCCAGCAGTTTATCATAGCGAAGAAAATTACGCTGTCATGCAGATTGCTTCGGGAAGGCAATGCTCCCTTTGACGTATGTCATATGACAGGGTTTAACAACTATTCTAATTATTCCAGAACATTCTCAAAGCAAATGGGAATCTCCCCCAAAAAGTACCAGACAGAAAGCAGAGAAAAGTCGCATTTCGCAAAAAAATAAGTCGTTTAAGGTGTATTTGAGCGGCCTGCGCACATGGTATAATGTTGACACAGAAGGACATTGTGTCAACTTCTGATTCCATGTGCGCTGTAGCGCACGAAATCAAGGTATAATATGCGCATACTCGTGGCAGGAAACAGCCAAATATCTCACTTTAAATGTCGAAAGGATGGAGGGAAAAATGGAACAGAAAAAGGATGGTATGAATTACGCACCAAAAGGAAAGCCGGCACCGGTGGTTGAGCCGGGAGAATTCTGCATAGCGGCGATTGCACTGGATCACGGACACATTTACGGGATGTGCAACGGACTTACGGAGGCGGGTGCAAGGGTGAAGTGGGTTTATGACCCGGATGAGAAGAAGGTGGAGAACTTTATCAAAGCTTTTCCGGAAGCGAAGGCGGCGGCCAGCGAAGAAGAGATATTGCAGGATCCGGAAGTGAAGCTGGTATGTGGTGCGGCAGTGACCAGCAAACGTTGCGAGCTGGGACTGCGTGTCATGGCGGCAGGCAAGGACTATTTCACAGACAAGGCGCCGCTGACCACCCTGGAGCAGCTGGAAGCGGCAAAGGAGATGGTAAAGCGCACCGGAAGAAAATACATGGTGTATTACAGTGAGCGGATTCATGTGGAATCAGCCGTTTTCGCGGGACAGCTGATTGAGCAGGGCGCCATCGGAACGCCTATTCACGTGGACGGATTCGGGCCTCACAGAGTGGGAAATCCGAAGAACAGGCCGGATTGGTTTTTTGAGAAGGAAAAATACGGCGGCATTTTATGTGATATCGGCAGCCACCAGATCGAACAGTTTTTGTTCTATTGCGGCGTGAAAGATGCGAAGGTGCAGTACAGCCAGGTGGGAAATTATGGCCATCCGGATTATCCGGAGCTGGAGGATTTCGGAGATGCGGTGCTGGTGGGCGATAATGGAACGACGCAGCATTTCAGAGTGGACTGGTTTACGCCGGACGGGCTTTCCACCTGGGGAGACGGACGGACCTTCATTCTGGGAACCGAAGGATACATAGAGCTGAGAAAATATGTGAATGTGGGAACCGGAGACGGAAGCAGCAATCATGTATTCCTTGTGAACAGGGAGGGAGAGCAGCATTTTGAAGTATCCGGAAAGGTGGGATATCCCTATTTCGGCCAGCTGATTTTAGACTGTATCAACCGGACGGAAAATGCCATGACACAGGAACATGCCTTCAAGGCGGCGGAGCTGTGTGTCAGAGCGGAGCTGCAGGCGGTTAAAGTGAAGTAAATGACAAAATAATGCAGTGAAAAAGGAAGTAAAAACAGTCTGTGAGAAATGAATCATAGGAAGGAGACAGTTTTCAATGATAAACGTGGCAATTGTAGGAACGGGAAATATTGCACACGCCCATGTGGGAGGCCTGCTGACTTTTCCGGAGAGATGTAAGATAGTGGCCCTGTGCGACATCTATCCTGAGAAGGCACAGGCGATGAAGGAAAAATATCAGCTGGACTGTGAAATATTTGCAGACCATCAGGTTATGCTGGCCTCAGATTTAAAAATTGATCTGGTACATGTGTGTACACCGCCCTATGTGCACTGCGAAATCGCGGTAAACAGCATGAACGCAGGATGCAATGTGGTGGTGGAGAAGCCTATGGCCACCTGCCTGGCGGAGTGCGACCAGATGATGGAGGCGGAGAAGCGAAACGGTGTGACCATGGCCTGTATCGCCCAGAATCGCTTCCGGAATTCCATTTACAGGTTGAAGAAGACGGTGGACAGTAACCTTGCGGGAAAAATCTGCCTGGCAAATGTGCAGTCCGCCTGGTGGCGCGGCCATTGCTATTATGATCTCTGGTGGAGAGGAACCTGGGAGAAGGAGGGCGGCGGCCCTACCCTGAACCATGCGGTTCATCACATTGACATGCTGAACTGGCTGGAGGGAAGGATGCCGGAGTCTGTTATGGCCATGCTGACCAATGTGATGCATGACAATGCGGAAGTGGAGGATCTGTCTCTGGCCTGCCTGCGTTACGCGGATGGCAGTCTGGCCCAGATAACCAGCTCTGTGGTCCATCACGGGGAGGAGCAGGGCATCGTACTGCAGTGTGCCGACGCCAAATTATCCGCACCCTGGGAAGTGAAGGCGGAGGTTACTCAGGCCAACGGCTTCCCGAAGCGGGAGGGAAACGAGGAGCTCAAGAAAAAGCTGGAGGAATTCTGGGAACAGATTCCGCCCCTGACCCACGAGGGACACACCGGAGAGATCGAGGATGTGCTGAATGCTTTGGAAAAAGGCGGAAGACCTCTGATCACTGGCGAGGACGGAAGGCGGACCGTGGAGGTAATTACCGCCATTTATAAGGCGGGCTTCACCGGGCAGCAGGTAACACTTCCCATAGAAAGCGGGGACGAATATTACACCTTTGAAGGCGTACTGAAAAACGCCATCCACTTTTATGAGAAAACGGCTTCTGTGGAAAACTTTGCGGAAGAACGAATTACGGTAGGAAATTATAAATAAATTTGCAAAATATCATAAATGCGGTATCCGGAAAAGTACCACAACAGTTTGACGACCTGTCTGAATTGCTGGGAAGTATCCGGATTGCCGCATTGAAAGCAACAGCGGGAGGACAGACATGGAGACATTGCGGATTGGGGTAGTGGGAATCGGAAATATGGGAAGCGCCCATGCGGTGCAGCTTTTTGAAGGCAGGGTAAAAGGAGCCAGACTGACGGCGGTATGCGACATAGATGAAAAGCGCCTGCAATGGGCAAAGGAACGTTTTTCCGACAAGGTTTTGCTCTGTGAAAGTGACGAAGCGCTTCTTGACAGCGGAGAAGTGGATGCCATTATGATTGCAACGCCCCACTACTTTCATCCTGTGATTGCAAAGAAGGCCTTTGAAAGGAAACTGCATGTGCTGACGGAAAAGCCGGCGGGTGTGGACACCGCAAGCGTGGCAGAGATGAATCGGGCGGCGGAAGAAAGCGGCGTGGTATTCGGGATTATGTTCAACCAGCGGACCAATCAGCTTTACAGA
>JAAWLQ010000114.1 GCA_022797995.1 Lachnospiraceae bacterium | reverse complement strand
CGAATTGCTGTAGCATATTTTACCATATCGTATCTCATTTTAAAAGCCCCTTTTCGTGGGGAGGGGGATTTTATGCCCTTTTGCACCCTGCAGGTTCTATAATGCTTTCATACTTCTGGACAAGAAAATAGATTGGCTCAACAGGCAGGGGATCACGGTATTTATGGAGGTGCTGCGGCGGGACTGTTCTAAGACCTGGAAATATTATTATGATTGGCCGATTGTCTATACGCGTTATGTACAATACATTTTTGCACGCTATCAGGCAAATAACTGTATCTTCAGCCCGATTCATTTCGATGTGAAAATGAATACCATAGACAGCCGGGAGTTTAATGAACCCATCAATCTTCTGATTGATACATATGGAAGCCCGCCTTTTGGTACACTTCTGGGCACCAATCCCTCGCCCAGTACACTGATCAATTTTGGAGGGGAAAAGGAACAGCATTGGTTGACGCTGCATCAGACCGGGAACTGGAGAGAACACGAGAATTACTGGTATCTGACGGATATTTTCCACGCCACGCCCGCCTGTCCGGCGATCAACGGAGAGCCTTATTATTCAGGATATCCGGAATCTGCCATGAGGATTGATGAGAATGGGAATACGGTGACGGAACTGGGAACGTTGACTGCTGACAGTCCGGAGGATCATTATAACTGCCGGTCCGGGTATTACGGCAGTGTGTTGAGCGGCGCTTATGGAGGCGTTCTGGCGGGATTCGAGGGATGCTGGGGCGCAAATATAGAGGAAGGGGCACGCTATCATATCTGGGATACGATGACCTTTCCGGTAAGTTATCAGGTTCGGTATGTGAGGGATTTCCTGCTGTCTGAGGGGACAAGATACCAGGAGCTGATTCCCTGTGCGGATCTGGTGACGCCGAACAAAGCGGGAGATCCTTACGGATACAGAGGCTGGGCATTTGCATCAGCTACTCCTGAACGGGATTTGATCATGGGATATATGGAAAAGGATTGTCCGAGAACGGCGCTCAGGGGCCTGCGTCCTTATGAGAGATTTTTGTTCAGCTGGTTTGATCCCTGCAACGGAACTTTTCAGGAAGAGACGGAATTGTGTGTGAACTGCGTGGGAATGATTCCGCTTCCTGCCTGCCCCAAAGATCAGGACTGGGCCTTTAAATTAAAAAAGATACTGGAACCTTACAGGATTGATGCTTCCGAACATCCCAAAACGTGCTGGGAAGAGTATGTGAAGCAAAAAGCTGGTGACGGTACTTGTGACGAATGAATTTGTGTCGGGGTGTCCTTCCCGGAGCAAGGTTGATGCTTATAAAGAGTATGACAGGGAAAGAGTGTGTGTGGAATGAAAGCAGAAAAAAGGATCATAGATCGAATTGACAAATGTTATGCGGTGACGGAATTTATTTATAATGGGGAACGCCGTCTGTTGTGTTCGGCGGAAGGAAAAGGTCCCTGCAACGCTTATGATCTGCAGGGAAATCTGGTGGAAACACTCTGGAGGGAGCCGGGCGGTGTCATGACACTGCTACAGCTTCCGGATGCAGCGCAACCTGTTCTTCTGGCAATCCAGGGATTTTTCTCTCCGGACAATGCAGCTGGAGGGAAGCTTGTGTATTATTACCGAAAGGATGGCCGATGGATCTGCGAGACACTGTGTGAGCTTCCTTTTGTACATCGTTTCGGGATTGTGGAAAGAAGGGGAAAAAAACATCTGGTTGCCTCCACGCTGAAATCTGCGAGTGCTTTTGACGGAGACTGGACCTGTCCGGGCAGGGTGTGGACAGCGCCGCTTCCAAAGAATATTTTCCAGTATGACAGGCTGCATCCGCTGCAGATGCAACCTATATGCAACGGATTGTATAAGAATCACGGGTTTTGTATCAACCAGGATACAGAAGGCAGCTACGCTGTAGTGGGAACTGACAACGGGGTATATACGATCTTTCCACCGGAGGATTCTTGTGGAGAGTGGAGCTGTGAACGGATTCTTGATGTGCCTGTCAGTGATATGTTGTATCAGGATCTTGACGGGGACGGGGAGAAGGAACTTCTGATCCTGACTCCCTTTCATGGGGAAGACGTAAAGATTTTCAAGAAAGAAGAGAACGGAAGTTTTGTCAAAGTATATGAACGGGAAAAGAAGCTTCCTTTTGCGCATGCCATATGGGGAGAGACGATTGAGGACAGAGCCTTCGCTTTTCTTGGAGGAAGAGGTGGTGAGAGGGAACTGATTGCCATCAGCTATGACGAGAAGAAGGGAGAGTATACGGAAAACCTTATCGACAAAGGAGCCGGGGCGGCCAACTGCATGGTGTTTCGGGAGAATAAGGAAGTCAGGCTGCTTGCTGCGAATCGGGAGACAGACGAGGTAGCGGTGTATTCGCTTCTTTTATCGTAAGAAATAACTGGAAGTCAGGACTATGCACTTGCTGTGTGGTTCGTGGGTATGATGAACATTGAGGCATAGAAAGCGTAAAACGCGTAAAACGTCTCGGAACGGAGGAAAATATGAAAGCAATTTTAAAGGACAAACCTGAAGCAGGATTTAACCTGGTAGATATGCCGGTTCCAGAAATCGGAAAAGATCAGGTCTTGATCAAAGTGGAGGCATCGGCTCTGTGCAGATCGGATGTGGATGTGTATGAGTGGACACCGCTTGTGCAAAAGGCAAACTATGATTTGCCTTTTGTTATGGGACATGAGTTTGCTGGAACTATCGTGAAGGTTGGGGAATCTGTCCGGGGTTATGAGGAAGGCGACAGAGTTGCCGGGGAGACCCATATTCCCTGCGGTTGGTGTGAGACCTGCAGGAACGGCAATCAGCATATCTGCGGCAACCATATGGGGGTATTGGGAAGAACGGTGAATGGCTGTTTCGCGGAATATATTGCCTTACATGAGAAAGCCCTGATCAAGCTTCCGGACAGGTTATCCTTTGCGGAAGGAGCGATTCTGGAACCTTTTGCCACTGCGATGCATGCCGTGTCAAAGGCCAACCCTTCCGGAAAGTCTCTGCTTATAGCCGGGGTGGGGACAATCGGGCAGATGGCCGTGGAGATCGCCAAATATCTGGGCTGTACCAGACTTTTTGCGGTAGATATCAGCGATGAGAAACTGGAGGAGAGTCAAAGAAGAGGGGCAGACGTACTGATCAACGGCATGAAAGGGGATCTGGTTCAGATCATAAAGAGAGAGACGGACGGATACGGTGTCGACGCGGTGATCGATTTTACAGGAAATGAGAGAGTGATCAATCAGGAAGTAGAAGCGGTGCGGATCGCGGGAACCATTGTCCATGTGGGTATGGTAGAGAAGCCGTTAACATATCAGAACTTTATGTACGGTGTGGTATACAAAGAACTGATCGTCACAGGAATCTTTGGAAGACGTATGTATGAGACCTGGCAGGAGGTCATGAATATTCTGAAGACGGGAAAGATTGATCTGAAGGGCTTTATTGCAAAGAAAATGAAGCTGGATGAATTTGAAGATGCTATCAGGGAATTTCCCTCTTATTCCGGGAGGATCGTTTTTGAACAGGACAGAGGAAAGGTATAAAAGGAAGGAACGATATGATACGAGAGAGCAGAAAAGAGACAATGGATGGAAACACGGCCGCAGCCATGGCCTCTTACTATTTCACGGAAGTGGCGGCCATTTATCCCATTACGCCTTCGTCGCCTATGGCGGAGGCAGTCGACGAGTGGGCAGCAAAGGGAAAGAAGAATATTTTTGGCAAACCGGTGAAACTGATGGAGATGCAGTCGGAGGGGGGAGCGGCAGGTACGCTCCACGGAAGTCTTCAGGCTGGAGCTCTGTCAACGACCTACACCTCATCCCAGGGTCTTTTGCTGATGATCCCCAATCTTTATAAGATTGCGGGGGAACTGCTTCCAGGGGTATTCCATGTGAGTGCCAGATCCCTGGCCAGTAATGCCCTGAGCATTTTCGGGGATCATCAGGATGTGATGAGTATCCGGCAGACAGGAGCAGCCCTGCTTTCCTCCGGTACGGTACAGGAGTGTATGGATCTTGGATGTATTGCACATTTATCCGCAATTTCATCAAGAATTCCCTTTGTACATTTTTTTGACGGTTTTCGGACTTCTCATGAAATTCAGAAAATAGAGATCATAGAGGAAGAAACAATCAAGGAACTGGTGGATTATGAGGCGGTGAGCGCGTTTCGGGGCAGGGCGCTGAATCCGGATCATCCTGTACTCAGGGGAACGACCCAGAATCCTGATATTTTCTTTCAGGAGCGGGAAGCAGTAAATAAATTTTACGGAAGGCTTCCAGGGATCGTACAGCAATATATGGACAGAATCGGGGAGCATACCGGAAGATCTTATCATCTGTTTGATTATTATGGAGCGAAGAATCCTTCCGTCGTTCTGACGGCAATGGGATCTTCCTGTGAAGTGATCAAGGAGACGTTGGATTATTTAAACAGCAGGGAAGAGAAATACGGTCTGGTGCAGGTACGTTTGTTCCGTCCCTTTGATGCGGAAGCGTTTCTTGCGGCGTTTCCGGAAAGCACCGAAAGAATTGTGGTGCTGGACCGCACGAAGGAACCGGGAGCGGATGGCGAGCCTCTGTACCAGGAAGTATGCGCAGCATTTTATCATAGCAGGAAGAAGCCTTTGATCATTGGCGGACGATACGGGCTTGCATCAAAGGACTTTGGGCCAAAGGATGTGGCGGCTGTATTGAAAAATGCTGAGCAGGAAAATCCTTTAAATGGGTTTACTGTGGGGATTTTGGATGACGTTACGAATCTGTCCCTTCCGGTGGGGGAGGACTTCCCGGACACGGCGCCGAAGGGCATGGTGAACTGCAAATTCTGGGGACTTGGATCGGACGGAACCGTGGGCGCCAATAAATCAGCAGTGAAGATCATCGGCAACCATACGGATAAGTATGTGCAGGCATATTTTGCCTATGATTCCAAGAAATCCGGAGGAATAACCATTTCCCATCTGCGGTTTGGTGACAGCCCTGTCCGTTCATCTTATTTGATCCACCATGCGGATTATATCGCCTGTCACAATCAGGCTTATGTGGGCGGTTATGATTTGCTGGAAGGGATTAAGGATAATGGGATTTTTCTTCTGAACTGTATCTGGGATGATACGCAGTTGTGTACGCATCTTCCTGTGGCGATGAAGAAAGAGATTCTTGAGAAGAAGATTCGTTTCTATACGATCAATGCGGCGCAGCTGGGGGAAGAGCTGGGGCTGGGAAAAAGGATTAATATGATCATGCAGACTGCCTTTTTCGCTCTGTCCGGTATTATCCCGCAAGAGCAGGCTGTTTCTTATCTGAAACAGGAGGTGAAGAAGAACTATGGGCACCAGGGACAGCAGGTCATTGACAGGAATTATGCGGCAATCGACAATGCTGCCGGACAGATCCATAAAGTGGACACGGTGCTACTTGAGGCTTCTCTGTCAGGAAACGAACAGGAGCAGAACACACAGATTTCAACGGGTTCTGAGTCACTTGACTTTTTTGTTAATCAAATCATGATTCCCATGAACAGACAAAAGGGGGATAAGATTCCTGTCAGCGCATTTGAAGGAATGGAGGACGGTACCTTCCCTACGGGAACTACCCAATATGAGAAGAGAGGCATTGCACTTGAAGTCCCTGACTGGAATCCGGATCATTGCCTGCAGTGCAATCAATGTTCACTTGTGTGTCCGCACGGTGTTTTCAGGCCACAGCTTATAACGGCGAAGGAACTCGAGCAGGCGCCAGAAAAGGTGAGGAGCCAGGCAAGACCTGCAAAGGGGTATCAGGATAAATATTTTTACATGGGATTCTCCCCGCTTGACTGTACGGGTTGTGGAAACTGTCTGCATGTCTGTCCGGCAAAGGGACCGGCTTTAGAGATGGCGCCGCTGGAACGGAGAACGGAAGAAGAGCGGAAATCCTGGGACTGGATCACGGGGCGGAAAGACGAAGGAGAGATCAGAAGAGAGAAGTGTAACTTGAAAGAGAGCCAATTCCTTCCGGCTTATTTTGAATTTTCAGGCGCCTGCGCCGGGTGTGGGGAGACACCTTATGCAAGGCTGATCACCCAGCTTTACGGTGACCGGATGATGGTCTCCAATTCGGCGGGATGTGCCACGGTTTGGGGCGGCAGCGCGCCGGCGGTTCCGTACAGGAAGGATGAGAAAGGGCATGGCCCGGCCTGGGGATTCTCGCTGTTTGAGGACAATGCGGAGTATGGTCTCGGAATGTGTCTTGGTTACCAGGCAGTGCGGGAGGAAATCAGGGAGCAGCTTGCAGAGATACTCAAAGGAATTTCTGACACCAGGAGCGAAGGAGAGAGGGTAGAGTTGGCGGAGACGATCCGAAGCTGGCTGTCGGGGTTTGCTCTTTCTGAGGGAACAAGGGAACGGGCGGATGCGTTAAGCAGATGTCTGTATCAGAACCGGGATGTCTGTGGCGTGGAAGCTGTTTATCAGAGAAAGGATTATCTCATCAAGCGGTCCAACTGGATCTTCGGAGGGGACGGCTGGGCGTATGATATCGGATATGGAGGCTTGGATCACGTACTTTCCACCGGGGAGGATATTAATGTGATGGTCTTTGACACGGAGGTTTATTCCAACACGGGCGGACAGTCCTCCAAGTCTACGCCAAAGGCGGCCATCGCGAAGTTCTCTGCATCCGGAAAGCGGGGAAGGAAGAAGGAACTGGGGATGATGGCCATGCAGTACGGTAATGTGTATGTGGCGCAGATTGCCATGAATGCAAATCCTTCTCAGGCGCTGCGGGCGATCCAGGAAGCTGAGAGTTACCCGGGGCCTTCGCTGATCATCGGATATGCACCCTGCATCAATCACGGGATCAAAGCCGGTATGGGATGTACCGGGAAACAGCAGAAGAATGCTGTGGAGGCAGGCTACTGGAATCTGTATCGCTATGATCCGAGAAGAAAGGACCGGGGTGAGAATCCCTTTATCCTGGATTCGGGAGAACCGAAGTCCGACTTTAGGGAGTTTCTTATGAGCGAAGTCCGATTCTCCTCTCTGGCGAAGAAGAATCCCCTTCTGGCAGAAGAATTATTTGAACAGGCCGGTAAGGACGCCATGGAACGGTATCGAAGATACAAAGAGCTTGGAGGAAAGTAAGATACTTGTGGGTTGGCAGCGAAAGACAGAGGAAGAGGGGTATGAAAACAAATGGAATTTTGATACATGAGTCGGATCATGTAGTGACACTTACTCTGCCGGTGAAGGCAGGGGAAGCGGTTACATATATCAGAAAAGGTATATTGACTCAGGTGGAGGCCATAGAGGATATTCCGCAGTATCATAAGATCGCAGTGCAGGATATCGGAAAGGGCCGGAAGATCCGCAAATACGGAGAAGAGATAGGAGAAGCCGTATCGCATATTTCAGCGGGTGGCTGGGTGCATGTACATAATCTGCAAAGCTCCTGTCTGGCGGATACCAGACAGGAACGGGAGGAAACCATATGAGGAAAGTGAAAGGGTACAGGAGGCCGGATGGAAGGTTCGGGATCAGAAACCATGTGCTGATTCTTCCCTGCTCTCTTTGTGCAAGCGAGACGGCGCGGTTTGCGGCCCAGAACGTGGAAGGAGCTGTCTATGTGGCAAATCAGGGTGGATGTTCCTTAAGCAGAAGAGATTTGAAGGTGACGTTAGAGACGTTGTCAGGGCTTGCGGCAAACCCCAATGTCTATGGGACGATTCTGGTAGGAAATGGGTGCGAGGTGGTGCAGGCATCTCTTCTCGCCGAGGAAATCAGGAGAAAAACCTGTAAACCTTTGGAGGTTCTTGTGATCCGAGAGGAAGGCGGCAGTCTGCATACGGTAAACCGTATTGTCAGATTTGCGGAAACCATGCGAAAAGAGGCCGACCGTCTTAAACTGGAGGAAGCTCCTGTTTCGGAACTGATCCTGGGGACGGAATGTGGAGGCTCCGATCCAACCTCGGGTCTTGCGGCGAACCCGGTGGTGGGATGCTGCAGCGATCTGGTGGTAAGGGAAGGCGGCACTGTGATCCTCTCGGAGACACCGGAGATGATCGGAGCGGAGCGGATCCTTGCGGCCCGATGTGAGAATGAAGGAGTAAGGAGGAAGCTGCTTGACACGATTAAAAATTTCGAGATGGATTTTCTACGGGTCGGGGAGAATCCGAGAAGCGGAAATCCTACGCCCGGCAATATCGCAGGGGGGATCACGACTCTGGAAGAGAAATCTCTGGGCTGTATTCATAAGGCAGGATGTTCCATGATCCGCGAAGTAGTTGGATATGGGGAGATCTTTACCCAAAAAGGACTTGTAGTTATGGATACGCCCGGGCAGGACGTGGCGTCTATCGTGGGAATGGCGGCCGCCGGCGCGCATGCCGTGGTGTTCACGACCGGTCACGGTACGCCTACTGGTTCGGGAATCCTTCCCGTGATCAAACTAACCGCAAATGAAGAGACGGCGGTAAAGATGAAGGACAATATGGATTTTGACTGCAGTGCAGTACTCACAAGTGGGAAAGATCTGGAAGAAGTTGGGAGAGAATTATTTGATCTGATATGCAGGGTGGCTTGTGGTGAGAAGACCAGAGCAGAAGAATTAGGGTTTCAGGATGTTTCTATGGTCAGATACTGTAACTTTGCATAGCAGGTGAACGGGAGCCAGAGCTGCTCCGGAACGGAGGGAAATGTGATATGTGGCTCGGTGATGTGTATTTAGTGAGAATAGGTTTCAAGAAAGAAGGAGATACATATGGGTTTCATGACGGCACAAGAGTATATTGAAAGTCTAAGAAAGCTGAAAACGGTAGTTTATCTGTTTGGAGAGAGGGTTGAAAACTTCGTGGATCATCCTGTAATCAGACCATCCATCAATTCTGTGGCGATGACGTATGCGCTGGCGCAGAATCCGGAATATCAGGAGATCATGACTGCGGTCTCAAATTTGACCGGGGAGAGGATTAACCGATTCTGCCACATTCATCAGAGTACAGAAGATCTGATAAACAAGGTGAAAATGCAAAGGCTTCTGGGAGAGAAGACAGGAGCATGTTTCCAGCGCTGCGTGGGTATGGATGCTTTCAATGCCATTTACTCCACCACATTTGAGATTGATCAGAAGTATGGAACCGTTTACCATCAGAGATTCTGTGATTACATGAAATATGTACAGGAGAAGGATCTGACCATAGACGGAGCCATGACCGACCCTAAAGGAGACAGAGGACTTTCCCCCAGCAGGCAGGAAGATCCGGATCTGTATCTGCATATCGTTGAGAAAAGACAGGACGGGATTGTTGTAACCGGCGCGAAGGCACATCAGACTGGCGCGGTGAATTCCCATGAACAGCTGATCATGCCAACCATAGCCATGAGGGAGGCAGATAAGGCTTATGCGGTATCCTTCGCGGTTCCCTCAGATGCCAAAGGTATTACCATGATCTACGGACGACAGTCCTGCGATACCAGAAAACTGGAAGAAGGGGGCTGTATGGATTGTGGGAACTGTAAGTTCGGAGGTCAGGAGGCACTTGTGGCTTTTGACCGGGTTTTTGTTCCATGGGAGAGAGTTTTTCTTTGTGAGGAGTACGAATTTGCGGGAATTATGGTGGAACGTTTTGCCGGTTATCACCGGCAGAGTTATGGCGGCTGTAAAACCGGTGTGGGAGATGTATTGATCGGTGCTGCTGCACTGGCTGCGGAATTCAATGGGGTAGAGAAGGCTGCTCACATTAAAGATAAACTGATTGAAATGATGCATTTAAATGAAACGTTGTACTGCTGTGGCATCGCCTGTTCGGCAGAGGGGAAGGCAACGGAATCAGGAAACTATCAGATCGACAATCTGCTTGCCAATGTGTGCAAACAGAATGTGACAAGATTCCCCTATGAGATCGCAAGACTGGCGGAAGACATTGCGGGGGGTCTGATGGTAACCATGCCTTCGGAAAAAGACTTCAATTCTCCGGAGGTGGGCGCTCTGTGCAGAAAGTATTTTAAGGGCAGTTCCAAGGTTGACGTGATGGACAGGATGAAGGTCCTACGGCTGATCGAAAATATGACCCTGGGAACGGCAGCGGTAGGTTACCGGACGGAATCCCTCCATGGTGCTGGAAGTCCTCAGGCGCAGCGCATCATGATTGGCAGACAGGGAGGATTAGATGAGAAAAAGAAGCTGGCCAGAAACATAGCGGGAATTATGGATATATAAAGAATAAATGTGGACCGGGAATCTATTAGGATTCCCGGTTTTACACTTCCGGTCAGAACTTTTTCCGGTAATAGTGCTCCATCCGCTGGATCAGCTGATAGAAGATCATGGCGATGGCGCACAGGATGATGATGGATGTAATCACCATGTTGAGCTGGAAGAAACAGACAGCGGGAATGACAGAGACAAATATGCAAAGCACCTTCCGATTCAGATTTTCTGTGACT